>CALKWG010000375.1 GCA_938004315.1 uncultured Spirochaetaceae bacterium | reverse complement strand
TGAAGAGGTACAGGTCCCGCCCGCGGAAGCGGACTTTCCAGATGACGTCGCTCTCGCGCTTGGCGTAGGCCTCGGTGACGAACTTAGTCTTAACCGGTTCCATGGCCCCGTAATCGAGCTCCTTGGCGAAGGCCTCGTCAACGAAGCTCTCAAGGAGCCTGCGGACGAAAAAGGGGTGGGAGAAGAGCTCGGTATAGCGGGTATCGCTGCGGCGTTTCATGCGCGGCCTCCGGATACCGGAGTACGCGAGAATAGTGCGCCGCGATTGCAAGACCGGGTCTATTTACTACACATACTGAGCTCCCCGATAGAGCCGAAGTTCCGGATCGAGCACCCGTTCATCGTGGCGCGCGAGCCAATCGTCGTCGTATTCGAACGAGAAGAGCTCTTTGCCTCGCGTCTCATGCGCGAGCAAGATGCCCAGCCTCTGCGGGCCGTCAAGTCCGACCCAATCGGCGAAAACCTCAATCGATCGACGGTTTTCGCTCATCGCCTATCCCCGCCTTCGACTTCCGCGCGCGCCGGCGAAGCGACAAGCCGGCGTCCTGCAAGGCGCGCCCTAGCTCGTCATCCAGAGCCACCCTATCTAGATCCGTATCGAGGCCGAGCACGAAGAGCGTCTGCACCCAACTAGCCATCGAGACCGAACCTGAGCCGTTTTCAATGGCGCTTAGGGTTTGCCTGCTTATGCCCGCCCGCTCAGCGACCATTTCTGCGCCTAGGCCGCGCCTGAGCCTGGCGAGTCGAAGCCTATCGCCGAGCATTTCAAGCCTGCGTCGCGTCGTCGGTAAAAGAATCAGCGTAGCTTTAGGCATAACATCTAATATAATAAACAAAATATCTCTTATTGTCAATTTTTATTGACATTTAGTTCATTATAATGATGAATCTGTGGATAAAACTGGTCTGTGCCCCTAAGTAGCTATCCGCTTGGGCATAGAGCCATTATGCGCCCGGCGCGAAGCGTTTCAGGCTCATACTCGGAACCATTTTATAGTGTTTATCATTCGCCGTAGCGAGGGTCTCGCCATTTTGAACCGCCGTAGCGGCGATGAGCGCGTCGGCGAGCGTTATCGCATGGCTCAGCGCGTACTCCTGGACATAGAACATAGCCCTGGCCGATATATCCTGGTCCAGATGTACGACGCCGATGCCCCAGCGGTGGATGTGCTTTTGGAATATACGCATCTCGGACTTGCTTCTCATGCCCTGCATAAGCTCCATATAGGTAATCACCGAGATAGAGAAAGGCAGATTGGCATCGACGAAGCGTTTTGCGGCCTCATTACCGCGTAGGTACCAAATAAGCACGTCCGAATCGACGATCAAAACTCCCTGCCTTTTCGCAAAGATCGCAGATATTCATCAACGGTAGCCGTATCTTCGCGGCTCCTCCAGAGGCCGAATAAGGTATTTTCTTCGGTATCGCTCCCGACGACCAATTGAATGGGCACGATTTTAGCAAGTGGCCTGCCGCGGTACGTAACGGTTACTTCTTGACCGATGGAAACCTGCTCGAGGATTTTGCCCGGCTGTATACGAAGTTCCTTCGTCGTCACCTCCATATTCGCCTCCTAGTACACACTATAGAGTATACACTCTTTGTCTGGGAAAACAAAGACGTGAGTAGAACTTGGAACTTCATGCTTTCGCTGGAAACGGACGAGACGAAGAGCTGCTATTCCTGCTCAACCAGAGCCTTGAGCTCGGCTATGCTGATCTCCAATATATTAGCCACCGATTCCGGGCTCATGCCCATCGCCAGGAGCTTATAAGCGGTTTTTCGGTTAGCCTTCTGGTAAGCGTCTTTTTCGCCTTCAAGTCTGCCTTCGAGCTTACCCTCGAGCCTGCCCTCGGCATAGACCTTGTTCCGCCAGATCCTGAAGTTCTCCGCTAGCATGGATCGGTCCTCCTCGATACGTAGGTCTATGGGCTCTCCGGGGATCATCTCGGCGGCTACCTGGCGCAGGTAGTCGTTCAGCCAGCGGCTGAAGAGCCCCACGCCCTCGGCATCCTCTGCCTTAACTATATCCAAGAAGCTGTCGATGCTCAACGCAAGTTCCTCGGGCTCTAAGGTTTCGGCGAGGAAGAGGAGCGCGGCCAGGTTCCTCATGCCGATGAGCGTCGCCGGCGAGAAGCTCCGCTCCTCGATGACGTAGTACCGGAAGCGAGGGATGTAAGCGGCCGGAATGCTTGCGTCGATGAGCTCGGTCAGCTCCCGCTTCGCCGTCCATTTAGCGCGGCCGTTATAGAGCACGAGGGGGAATACCGCCGGGTAGCGGCTGCCCTTGGCCGGGCGCCCGAGGCTTTCGTAGAGCTCGGCTATGTAGCGGAAGAGCCGTAGGGGCATCCGCTGATCGACGCTACTCTGGAACTCGATCAGGATGAACAGGTACAGGTCCCGCCCACGGAATCGGACTTTCCAGATGACGTCGCTCTCGCGCTTGGCGTAAGCCTCGGTGACGAACTTGGTCTTAACCGGTTCCATGGCCCCGTAATCGAGCTCCTTGGCGAAGGCCTCGTCAACGAAGCTCTCAAGGAGCCTGCGGACGAAAAAGGGGTGGGAGAAGAGCTCGGTATAGCGGGTATCGCTGCGGCGTTTCATGCGCGGCCTCCGGATACCGGAGTACGCGGGTGCGGTGCGCCGCGATTGCATTAGCTATATCAAAAATCAAAAACCCGCGCCGCCTTAAGGCAACGCGGGTTTCTATGGGCAGTATTGGAGTTGAACCAACGACCCCCAGTGTGTCATACTGGTGCTCTAACCAACTGAGCTAACCGCCCGTACTCGTCCGCCTCGTTCAGGCGGACGCTCTTTTATATCAGCCGGGCGCCGCCCGTGTCAAGGCGGCGGCGGGTTTTAGTCGCCGCGACGCCGAGCGCTCGGCCGTCGGCCTCCGCCCGCGCCAGAATTACTTCGTCAGCACGTGCTGGATGCGTTCTAGGACCTTCTTGCGGTCCAGGGGCTTCACGATGTAGTTCTTGGCGCCGGTTAGGAGGGCCTGCTTGACCAGGTCCTGCTTGCCCAGGGCGCTGATCATGATCACCTTGGCGTTCTTGTCAAACTCGATGATCTTCTGCAGCGAGGTAAGGCCGTCCATGTTGGGCATGGTGATGTCCATGGTCACGAGGTCCACGTTGGGGTAGAGCTCCTTGTAGCGCTCCAGGCCCTGGAGGCCGTCGCCGGCCTGGCCGACCACGTCGTAGCCTTCGCTCGTGAGGATCTGGGTGATCTGCTTGGCCACGAACATGGAGTCGTCCACCACGAGGATGCGGTAGGGGGTGCCGTCGGGCTTCAGGCCCTCGGGCTTGCGCTCGTTGATCGACGGAAAATCCTCTTTGGTCTTCATGCCGCCTCCCTTAAGCCCGCTCGCGTATGGCCACGTTGATCTCGACCTTGCCCTGGGGCGTCTCCATGGGCACGATGAGGGCCTCGACGTCCTGGTTGGAGACTTCCATGTTGTCGCCGGTAAAGATGGCCGGCGGCGTCAGGTCGAAGCGGAAGCCCAGCTCGTGCAGCTTGGTCACGGCCTGGGCGGTGATCATGTTGGCTAGCTCGGTGATGGTGGCCTTCACGAGCTCGTCCAGCGCCTTGAGCTCCTCGCCGTTCATGGCGCTGGCGATGCGCAGGGCGGTGGGCTTGTCCATATCGAAGAGGACGCGGCCCTCCACGTCGCCGGCCAGGCCCACGATGGCGGCCACGCCCATGACGGGCATGGAGGTGGACTTGAGGAAGAGCTCGCCGCGGCGCACGTCGGCCTGGAGCACTTCCTTCATGACGTTAAAGGCGCTCTCCACGAAGGGATTGATATACTCTACTCTCATGCGCTACTCCCGTTCTCTTCGTTATGGCCCCGCTTAGCGGGAGCCCTTGGCATATAGCGACAGGCCGGCGGGCCCGATGGGTACCCAGCCGTCCAGGGGCATGGTCTCGTGGGCGCCCATGAGCAGGGCGGCGCCTTCCTTGGCCTTGTCCGAGAAGTCGGCCAGGACGCGCTTCTGGTCCTGCGGCGCCATGAACGAGACCGTGTCGCGGCAGACGATGAAGTCCGCCGGCGGGATGGGGTTGGCGTTCAGGACGTCGTGGAACTCGAAGAAAATAGAGTCGCGCAGGGCCTGGGTAAAGCTCCAGCCGTTGCGCCCCTTGACCATGAACTCGCGGTAGCGCTCGGGCACGTCGTCGATGTCGAAGACCATGTTCGGCGCCATGGAGATGGATAGGAGGTCCGAGTCGTTGGCCCAGACTTTGACGCGGGCCTCAGGATAGGCGGCCTTGAGTATGCAGGCGACGCTGTACGATTCGTAGCCCTTGCCGCAGCCGGGGTTCCAGACGTTCAGGCTCTTGGCCGGCATGGGGGGCAGTGCGGCCGCCACGGCGGCGGCGTAGTCCTCCGACCAGAGCGCGCCGGTGCCCGGCGAATAGAAGGGCGACAGGAACTGGTCGGCGTCCGCCTCGGCGTGCAGCTGCACGTCCTCGACGCCTCGCTTGGCGCGCCACTCGGCGTAGCGGGCGCGGAACCAGGCGTCGTTGACCGTCGACACGGAGAATTTCTTGAAGGTAGCCAGGGTCTCGGCTACGAAGCCGGCGTTCAGGTCGCCCTTGATGCCGGCGGCCTCCTGGGCGGCGGCGCGGGCCTCGTCGCGCGGGCTCGGGGCGCCGGGCGCGGCGCGTAGGCCCGCCGCGGCGGCGGCGCGGGGCTCGTCGCGCGGCTCTTCTTTCTTGGGCGCGAAGAGCTTCTCTACGTTCAGGATGATGTAGAGCTTGCCCTGGTTCTCGATGATGCCCTTGATGTACTTGACGTTGATGTCGCCGAAGATGGGGTGCGGCGGCTGTATGGCAGCGCTGGAGACGCCCACCACCTTGTCGATATAGTCCACGATGACGCCGAAGACGTGGTCCTCCACCCGCAAGATAAGGAGGCTCTCGAGCGCGTTCTCGTCCTTGCGCTCGGCCGGCAGGTGGAACATGATCCGCAGGTCGATGATGGAGATGATGTCGCCTCGGAGGTTGTAGACGCCGCGGACGAAGGGGGCGGCGTTCGGCACGTAGGTGAAGCGGCCCGCGCGGGCTATCTCCTTCACGTTCATGATGTCGATGCCGTATTCCTTCCCGCCGAGCGAGAAGGTCACCATCTTGAAGTCGATCTTGTCCGCCCGTTCCTTCTTTTCGTCGTGGGCGACGGCGGCCTGGGCCGCGGCTTGCGCGTTCATCCGGCTCTACGCTCCCGTTCCTACCGTATGGACAGCTCGAGGCGCTGGCGCTCCTCGAGCTCCTTCTTCTGGCCCAGCTCCAGGAGCTGGCTGACGTCGATGATGAGGCAGACCGAGCCGTCGCCCAAGATGGACGCTCCGGCTATGCCCGGCGAGTTGGTGAACTGGTCGTGCAGGGGCTTTATGACCACGTCCTCCTCGCCTATGAGGCTGTCCACCATGAGGCCCATGCGCTTGTCCGCCGTGCCCACGATGACCACGAAGCAGTAATCGCCCCGCTCGTCGGTCTGGATGCGGAAGAGGCGGTTCAGGCGCAACAGGGACACCACGTCGCTCCGCACGTTGAACACCTCGTAGTTGTCGATCATCTTGATCTCGGAGGGCCTGATGCGGTGGCTCTCGATGACGCTGGTGATGGGGATGGAGTAGATCTCCCGCCCGACGCGCACGAGGAGGCCCTGGATGATGGCCAGGGTCAAAGGCAGCTTGATGGTGAACTTGGTTCCCTTGCCGCGTTGGCTGGAGACCGTCACGCTACCGTTGAGCTTCTCGATCTGGCGCTTGACGACGTCCAGGCCCACGCCGCGGCCGGAGATGTTGGTGACGGCGGCGGCGGTGGAGAAGCCCGGCTCGAAGATCAAGTTGAAGGACTCGAGCTCGGTCAGGGCCTTGTTGGGGTGGATGACGCCGCGCTCCACGGCCTTGCGCTTGACCGCCTCCACGTCGATGCCCTTGCCGTCGTCGGAGATCTCGATGATGATCATGTTGCCTTCGTTTGAGGCCTTGAGCATCACCGTGCCCTCCTCGGGCTTGCCGGCGGCGCGGCGGTCGGCCGCGGACTCGATGCCGTGGTCCAGGGCGTTGCGCACGGAGTGCATGAGCGGGTCCAGGAGGTCCTCAATGACCGACTTATCCAGCTCGGTGTCCTCGCCCTCGATGACCAGGTTCACCTTCTTGGACAGGCTCTTGGACAGGTCGCGCACCAGGCGCGGGAAGCGGCTGAAGATCTGGCTGATGGGCACCATGCGTATGCGCATGACGCCTTCCTGCAGCTCGCTGGTGATGCGGCCCAGGTTCTGGGCGGTGCCGCGGAACTTGGCGACGTTGGCCTTGAAGTCCGACTCGAAGGCGTCGAAGGTGCCGTAGAGGGCGCCGTAGCGCTCCACGATCTCCTTCTTGACCTCTTTTATAGGCCGCCCGGACTCGATGGCCGCCAGGTATTGCGGTAGCTCGTCGAAGAGCTCCTTGATCTTGTCGCGGAACTGGCCCTGGGCGGTCTGGAAGCCCGACTGCAGCTCGGAGAACTGGGTGCTGATCTGGTTGAAGGTGGCCTTGTTGATCACCGTCTCGGAGACGAGGTTCAAGAGGTTATCGATGCGCTTTGAGTCGACGCGGAGTATGCTGCCGGCCTGCTGGCCGGCGCGCTTGGCGTCGGCGCCGCGCTCCTCGGCGTGCTCGTCAGGCTCAGGGGCCATGGCGATCGGCGCGGCCGCCGCGGCCGGGGCCGGTTCTGGCTCGCGCGGAGCCGGACTCGGGGCGGGCGCCGCGGGGGACGGGGCGGCGGCGCGGATCGGCTCGGGGGCGGGGCGAGCGGCCGGAGCCGGGGCGGCCGCGGGAGCGGCGGCTTTGGCGCTGCCGTCGGCCTGGATGGGCACGACCTCGGCTTCTAGGACCACGTCGGGTATGGCGCCCACGGCTTGGAGCTCGTCGGCGCTCTTTTCGGAGGCAATATAATAGAGGACTTCGGGGTGGAACATGTCCTCGTACAGCTTCTCGAACTCGGGGACGGTCTTGAGCACGGTGCCCGCGTCGCGCAGGGCGGCGAAGGCGTGGATGGCGCTCACCGTGTTCATGACGTTGGACTCGTCGAATACCAGGCGCACGAGGTAGAGGGAGCGGTCGGCGCCGGCGGCCTCGCGCATCTCTAAGACTTCGTACTCGGTCAGGGCAGGGCCTATCGCGGCGGCCGGAGCCGGCGCAGGCGCGGCCTTGGGCGCCGGGGCGGCGGCTTTCTTAGCCGGGGCCTTGGCGGCCCGGCCGGGGATGAGCGAGGCCAGGCGCTCACGGAGCGGCCCCGAGTCGCCGTCATAAACCCCGCCGTCGGCCCGGGCGTTGAGCATGGCCTTGACCACGTCGATGCCCGCCAGGAGCGCGTCGATGATCTCCTCGTTCACGCGCACGGCGTCCGAGCGTATGGCGTCGAGGAGATCCTCGACCACATGCGTGAACTCGGCGAGCTCGGTCATCTCTACCGTGCCGGCGCCGCCCTTGAGCGTATGCGCCGCCCTGAAGATCTCGTCCACCGCGTCGCGGTTGGCCGGATCGTTCTCCAGCACGAGGATGTTCTGCTCAAGGGCGTCTACCTGGCCGTAGGCCTCGGCGAAGAAGTCCTTGAGGAGCTCCTGATTGTTCGGGTCAAGGTAATCGCTCATCGTAAGGTCTAGTCTTATATGGAAAAGGGCTTTAGTCAAGGGAACGAAACGCGCTATAAATTCGTGCGGACCTAAGCTTGAAAAGCGCCGTTTGAGTAGAAGCGCGCGCATGCCGATGTATAATCTGTAGAAGTTTATTCTAAAATCAGCCTGCCCATAGCCATGGATGCCGGCGATGATACGTGAAAATGAAAGATTCGCCCCGCGCGCGGGGGCGGCGGAGGGCTCTAGACCATGAAGCGATACGCTATCCTAGCCGGCTTCTTAGCGGCCGCCCTGGCCCTGGCCTTCGGCGCGGGCCTTACGGTGCCCGAATTCGGCCTTATCACCTCCGGCGCCGCGGCCGACGACGGCTCCTTCGAGCTGTCCACCCGCGTATCGCTCGAGCTGGGCATAGAAGGCGGCTCTAAGTTCGCCGCGCGCTTCAGCCTGGGCTTCGATAGCGTGAGCCTTGAGGACTATCTGGCGGCTATAAGCCGGGGCGCGATCAACCCCGACGGTACCGACCCGGACGAGTTGGCCGCGGCCATACGCCGCCTGGAGGCCAGCCAGGGCCTCTACCTTAAGTCCGCCATGGTCGCCTTCCCGGGCATCTTCGACACGCCGGTGGACCTAGGCGTCTTCGTGGGCGGCATGGACACGCTGGGCGGCGGCCGCGACTTCCCCCGGCTCTACGGCTCGGAAGCCTTCGCCACCAAGCTGCGCGGTTTCCTCTACTACCCCCAGGGCATACGCGGCCTACCCGGCCGGGCCTACGACGGCCTGCACGAGGTGTACGGTACCGGCCTACGCCTGAGCCTGCCCGGCGAGCGTTTCACCCCCTACCTGTACCTGTACCAGGACTCGTTCCTAGGCGCCGGCGCCTATTCGGCCGACGCCCGCGTCCAGTACGACGGCGGCCCCTTGAAGCTCGAGGCCTTCGCCGGCGCCAGCGGCCCCGAGGGCGCGGCCGGCGTCTACCGCGCCGGGCTCATGTTCTACTTCGACACCGGCTCCATAGGCAGCTTCTTCGCCCAGGCGGGCATCCCGCGTTGGGACCCGTCGCAGGCCTTCGAGATGAGCCTCTTCTACTTCCTCTTCGAGCCGCGCTTTAATTTCGGCGCCGGCGAGCTCATCCTGACCGTGTTCAGCCACCCCGGTTGGTACCTGCAGTCGCGGACCTACGAGGAGGGCTTCTTGGAGCTCCGCGCCGACTTGGGCTTCGGGAGCATGGAATCGGGCGGGCACGGCGGGCTCGAGACGGTGCTCGAGTATAAGACCAAGAGCTCGGCCGATCCGGGCCCGGCCATCGCGTCGCCCCTCGCGGTCAGCGTCGCCCCGTACTACCGGGCGCTCGTGAGCGGCGTCACGGTGGACCTGCGCCTGGACGTAAAGCTCTTCCCCGTCCCCGATCGCTGGTACGGCTTCCTGGCGCCGGCCCTGGGCATCAGCGCCTCGTTCTAGGCGCAGGAAGGATCGAAGCGATGGTAGCGACGATGCGGCGCGCGGCGGCGTTCATGGTTCTAGCGGCGGGCTTGGCCTCTATCCCCGCGCCGGCCCACGCCCTGGACCTGAGCGTCGAGGCGCTTTTCGGCAATATGAATTTAGACTGGACGGGCGACGCGCCGCTTACGGCGGCCGAGTATCCGGCTAATCTCTGGGTGTACGGCGCCCGGGTCGGCGTCACCGAGCGCCTGGGGCCCGGCTTCGTCCTGGACGTGGGCTACGAGACGGACCCTATAATCAGGCATATCGTGCGCAGCGTCGTAGCCTACGAGCAGGGCTACGTGCGCATCGCGGCCGGCCCGGTCTTAGGCGCGTTCAACAGCGCGACGACGCCCATCAAGGCGGGCATCAGCGCCGGCATACGCGTGGACCTACCGGGAGCCGTCTTCCTAAGCGCGCGCGCCGAGTCGTCCATGGGCGCCGGGCTCATCGCCAAGGGCGACTACGCCCAGGAATTGTCTCAACTTGAGGCCGGCTGGTATATCTACAACGCCATCTGTAGCGTGAGCCTCCTTACGCGGAAGTTCTACTACGTGGACGCCCCGGGCTCCATCCTGGCCGATGCCTCTAACCGCTACGCCTTCAGCGTGGACATGTTCAGGAAGGGCACGCCCTATAAGATCAAGCTGGACTTAGGCTACCAAGACCTGAGCCGGACCTACCCCGCCGGCGCCAAGGAGACGCTCGGCGTCGCGTTCATCGGCGCGCAGGTGACGGCGAGCATAGCCGAGGGCCTGAGCCTCTTAGCCTCGCTTGAGAGCGGCGTCTACGCCTTCGGCCTGGACGAGCTGGCCGGCAAGGGCCCGAACCCGAACGCCTTCCTATTCCGCGCGGGGCTGGGCCTGCGCTACACGCTGGGGAGCCGGCGGGCGACGGAGCCTGAGCCGGCCGAGGCAGCCGTTCAGATCGACGAATAGGCGATTTCTCGCCAGCGCCAAATTCAGAACGCCCGGGCCGTGCGCGGTCCGGGCGTTGGCATCCTGAAGGTTCGATCCCCAGGCGATGCATGATAGTGCAGCAACCAAGAAGGTTAAACTGTCACAATTATTTTGAGCCGCCCGGGGATCGAACCCGGCACCCACGCCTTAAAAGGGCGTTGCTCTGCCAGATGAGCTAGCGGCTCGTAAACCTTGATACGGGCTGACCATACTCTTTGACCGCCGGGCGTGTCAAGGAAGCTCGCAGAAGAGGCTGCAAGCTATTATCGTCGATCATAATCGACAATTTCTTGTTTTTTAGACTATTATCGATCATAATCGACGATATGATAGCCCGGCCATCGTACATAGACAGACTTCGGCATGCGGAACGACTACCGCTCATCCCCGTATTAACCGGCATCCGACGCTGCGGGAAAAGCTCAATTCTGAATTTATATGCGGATGACCTAGTCAGACGAGGCGTCGATCCAAGTAAGATACTTAAGGTCAACATGGAATCCCTTGAGTTCGACGCTTTGCGGGACTATAGAGCTATGGGCCGCTACGTCGCCGAACGCTTACCGCATGGCGGATATTTACTCCTCGACGAGGCGCAAGAGGTGGCCTCATGGGAACGGCTCGCGGCATCGCTCCTCGCCGACGGCTCGGTCAAATGCGTACTAACCGGATCCAACGCCGGCCTCCTGACTTCGGATCTTGGCTCGCTCCTTACGGGCAGGGTAATCGAGATCCCTGTGGAGACGCTTTCTTTCGCCGAGCTAGCTTCGTCAAAGGGTAACGATGGCAGCGAGGATGACTTGGCGCGCTATCTTCGGATAGGAGGTTTCCCGATCCTGCACGCGCTCGGCTACGACGAGGAGAACGCGGCGGCATACGCCGCGACGCTGGTCGACGCGATCCTTATGCGTGACGTCGTTCAACGCCGCTCGATACGAGATCCGGACGCGCTACGACGTATACTGGCTTTTTGCTTCGATAATACCGGTAATATAACGAGCGCGCGGCGGATCAGCGAATACTGGAAATCCCAAGGCCGATCCGTATCGATCGATACGACCGTCAATTACCTTGGCTACCTATGCGATGCCTTCCTTCTACGCCGAGTCCGAAGATTGGATTTACGTGGTCGTCAGCATCTTGAGTACAGTGAAAAATATTATGTAGGCGACGTCGGACTTAGGCAGGGGCTGCTCGGCGCAGGCAACGCGAATATCGCCGGTATCGTGGAAAATACCGTCTACCTAGAGCTCTACCGTCGCGGCTGGCAGGTCTCCGTAGGCGTTTGGGGAGACAGAGAAATAGATTTCGTCGCCCAACGAGCCGATGCGCGACGCTACTATCAGGTATGCGCCGCACTGGACAGCCAAAGCACCGTCGACAGGGAGTTCGGCGCTTTAGAATTCATCGACGACCAATGGCCGAAATCGGTCATAAGCCTAGCGGCCGCCCCCATGAGCGGACGGAACGGCATACCTGTCGTACGACTTAGGGACTTTCTATTAGACCCGGCGCTCTAGTTATAAATTCGAAGCCGGTCCGCTCACGCCTTAATACCTGAAATCGAACGATAGCGCCAGGTTGAAGACCGGCCGGGCGCCGGGCTCCAAGCCGGCCTCGGTCCCGTACATGGCCAGGTTCATGGTGAACCAGCTTAAGTCGACGCCGAAGCCCGCGGACGGGAGGCCGTCGCGGAAGCCGCCGCGTAGATACAAGATCTCAAGCAAGGAGAATTCGGCGCCGGCGCTCAAGTTCAGGATCGGGTTGCGAGGTAGCGGGGTAAATAGGTCCAAGAGGTCGCGGTAGTCGACGAGCAGCGCGGTCTCGATGCCTAAGTCGCGCAGGAAGGCGAAGGGCAACGCGTAGCGCAGGCCGATCGATAGATCGGCGGGGACGACGGCATAGTCGGCCGCGACGCTGGGGTCGGCCTGGTAATCGGCGAAGCTGGCGTAGGAGCTCAGCATGGCCGGGCTATAGAGGTCGCGCGCCACGATGCCGGCCGAGAGGCCGAAGGGGCCGTCCCAGCGCAGGCCCAGGTCGAAGCCGATGCCTGAGACGATGGCGAAGGGCGTGGCGCCTAAGAGGTTAGCCGGGTTCATAAGCGGCGCGAGGGTGGTCTCTACGGTGCCGACGCTGGTGAACTGAGCCCGCATGAATGCCTTGGGCATGATTCCCAGGTCCAACAGGTGCCCGTCGCCCAGCTCGATGCGATGCGCGTAGCCGCCCACGACCAGGATTTCTTCGGCCAAGGTCGCCGTCGCGTTTAAGGCGGATACCGCGTCCACCTTGGTCACCGTGCGATTGAACACCCCGAAGCCCAGGCCCTTGCCGACGTAGCCGAAGGCCAAGGGGCCGCCCAGGTCGGCGCCGACGAGGAGCCGGCCGGCGGGGTCGAGGAGGCCGACGAGGCCTGAAAGCGGATCGCCGCCGCCTAGGAGCAGGTTAGCTATATCGAAGACCGGGCCGGAGACCGCGAGCCCGAGAGTAGAGACCGAGAGCACGGTCCGCTCGTCCGCGAAGCCGGCGGGATTCTCGAACAGCGCGTCGAAGCCGCCCGCGCCGGCCGCGTGCGGGCCGCCCATGGCCGCCAGGCGCGGGTTGACCGGCGTCGCCGGCGCCAGCTTTATCGGGGCGGCGGAGAGGGAAAGAGGTAAAAACATCATGGCCGTGTAGAAGCCTACGATAGCGGTTCGCTTCATGTATAACCTCTTCACCTTCGTCACGGTGGATTCAATAATGAGGCCAGGTCGCTCAGTATGGTCCCTAATAAAGATGGCTGGCCATCTTCAATCGTTCCGCCTTTGGTCAAGAAATTCTGGGCTAGTAAAAAAGATGGACAATTATCTAGCTCATCAGGGTCAAGTGTGGTCAGCTCCGCCAGGCTCGCGCCTGGGGTTTCTTGAACCGCTTGTAGAAAAAGTACTGTTGCGATCGTGTAAGCCTGCTCGGCGGTCATGGTACCAGGTAGTGGCGATGCCTCTAGGACGGTCAGCGCAGCGATTTCCGTAGCGCTCAGACCGACCGACTGAAAGTTGGTCAAGAGGGCTTCGAGCGTAGTTTGATCAATATTAGAAAGGTCGCTCGGCAAGGCCGCGATCGTATCGGCCAAGGCTTGATTGATGCCGGTAGACTGTACAACCGCTTCGGCTAAAAGTTGGGCCGCCTGGTCATAGGCAACCGTACCCGGCGTCGCCGCCTGGACCGCGTTAAAAAGCGGCGTCACGAGCGCGGCGGCCACCGCCGGGTCGCCCTGCGACTGAGCTAGGTAGTACGCAGCATCCGAAACCGCCATATTGGCGGGGAATTTGTAGCTCGACGGATCCCTGGCCAGGCCCTTGGCGAGGGAGGTGGTAAAGATCTGCTGGCACGAGGCCGCTAGAAGCGCGGCGAGGGCGGCGGCGATGGCCGCGCTATAGCCTTTCCTGGTCACGGCGATGGTCCTTTCGCGCTGGCGTCGGTCGTACGTTACAGTATCGGCGCGGCCCGCCAGAAAATGAAACGGCGCGGCCAAAAAGCCGCGCCGCGCTTGCATAGCTTAGAAACGCAGGGCTAGCTGGGCCGCCACGCCGGTGCGCGGCCGGTCGCCCGGCCTGAAGCCAAGCTCCTCGGTGAAGAGGCCGACGTTCAGCTTGAGCGCCAAGAGCTCCATACCCACGCCCATGGACAGGTAGCCCTGATTGACGCCGCCGCGCAGGCTGAAGAGCCCGCCGAGGAACCGCGCCTCCGCGCCGGCATGCAGGAGCTGCAGGACGGTCTTTTGCTCCTGTATGACGCCGACCGGATCCTGTAGTTCGACGAGGAATAACAGGTCGACGAGCCCCGAAAGCGGACCGACTATAGGCCTGAACGAGGCGCCCAGGGTTATGTCGGGGTACATCAGGTAGGTCACGTGGGAATCGGAGGGCGGAAGGTCGCCCTGGCCGAGGTAATCGAGCACCTCGCCGAAGGTGGACGGGCTGAAGCGCTGCTCGGTGCCGATATCGCGCACCGACAGGCCGATGGCCAGGCGCTTGCCCAGATTAAGCTTGGCGCCGACGTCGCCGGCGAGGCCGAAGCCCACGTCGACCGCCGCGCCGCCGATGGCCGCGTCTATGGAGCCGCCGGTCATGAGAGAAGTCAGCTGGGTGGAGCTGATCGGCCCGGTCATGCGTAGGAAGGGCCGTAGGCCGCCGCCGACGCTTAGGTCCAGGCCGAAGAGCGGTAGCGGGAAGGCCACGCCAAGGGTGAGCGATACCTGCGCGTCGAGGGTACCCTCCGCGCCGAGCGCGTTCTTGCCCCATACGTAGCTATCGACCACGGTGGTCAGGCCTATGCCTAAGCCGCCGCCGGCGTAGCCGATGCCGAAGGCGCCGCCGCCGCCTATGCCGTTGGTGGTGATGAGATCGTTCAGGGTGGTGACGATATCGGGGCCGCTCTGCCCCATGGCCGTCTGCAGCGCGGCGATGTTCGAGGTCGTGGGCGAGATATACAGCCATGCGCTCGCGTCGAGCAGGCTAAGCTCGCCCTTGCCGTCGGCGAAGGCGGCCGGATTGCCGAAGAAGCCCTGATAGCCGGAGGATAGGGCCTGGGTCGTGTCGCCCATGGCCATGGCGCGCGGATCTTTGGGGCGGAGTTCAGAGAAGCGCTCTTGGGCGCTGGCGGCCAGGATGAAGCAGGAGGCGAACAGTATAGGCAGTAGGCGTTTCATGGGGCCTCCTTACAGGGTAATGTCGATCGAATCGAGGCCGGCGGCCGCCAAGAGATTGGTGAGATTATTGCCTTCGGTACTGAAACTTACCGTCGGCGTAGCCGGTGCCGGATCGGTTAAAAGGTAGTAGAAATAGTCGCCGGCGTCGGTATATCCGCCCGGGACGGTAACGCTATCGACCATCGTGGCGAGCAGCGCGTTCATGGCGATCTCCCCCGCGTTCGCGCCGTCGTAAACGTAATCCCCCGCGCCGATGGAAGCTCCCAACTGATCATAATAGCTGGCGGCATCGGCTAGGGCGTTTATCATCGACTTGAATGCCGCCTCGTCGCCGAGCAATGAGGCCGGTACGATGGCTTCGATCAGGGCCTGGAAGTCGTCGTCGTCGAGCGGAGGATTATCAAGGATATCGGTCATCGAATTTACGACGTTATTTATGACCTGGTCCGCGCCGCTACCGTATATAAGCATATCAGCACCGAGAATGGCCGACTGCTGACGGGTCGCTGGGTCCGAGGAGCCTAAGCCAGCCGTGATCTTGGCCTCGAAGGCCGCCTTAGCGGCTGGATCCCCGTAGACTTCGCTATAAAACTCGGGACTCTCCGCCTGCCTTGTTAGCTCGTCCAGGCTCATCCCCTGAATATCCGAAGCGCTGACTTCAAGCGGCGTGTAGAACAGGTTGACGGCTAAGAGCCTGTCCAGCGCGTCGCATGAGGCGAGCGAGAGGGCAAGCGCGGCGACGGCCGCGAGCTGTAGATGGCGCTTCATATAAACCTCCGGGCCAAGGGGTTCGACGGGAAAAATCTCCAAAATAACTATAGCACAAGCGCCTTTCGTTTCAAGACGGGCGCGGGCCGCCTGCGCCGTTTACGGCACGAATTCGGCGTGGGCGTCCAGCTCCGGCTCGTCCGTCAGGGCGACGAGCCGGCACGAGAACGAGGCTCGGCGCTTGGCGTCCGATCCAAGGATTAGGCCGCTTACCGAAAGGCGCAGGTAATCCGCCGAGAGCGCGCGGAGCTCGGAGCCCGCCCCTTCGCCCCCTAGAGTATCGGCAGATTCGCCCTCGGCGCCTTCGTCCCCGGCGATCTCGGGCATGGCCTCGAGGACGGCGCCGAGGCGGCGCTCGGTAAAGCGGCGGCGGCCGGCGCGGGCCAGGGCGGCCACGGCGGCCGCGCGCTCGGCGGCTAGCCGCTCGGGCACGCGCGGGCCCATGGCGGCGGCCTTGGTGCCGGGGCGCGGGCTGAAGGTAAAGACATGCACCCAGGCGGGGTCGAGCTCGGCCAAGGCCGCCATGGTCTCTCGGAACTCGGCCTCGCCCTCCCCGGGGAAGCCCACGATGAGGTCGGCCGACACGAAGGGGTCGCCCTTGGCTGCTCGGGTCTCGCCGGCGGCGGCCAAGGCGCGTTCGCGTCGATAGGCCCGCCCCATGGCGCGCAGGACCGCGTCCGAGCCGGACTGCAGCGCCAGGTGCAGGAAGGGCCGCACGCGCGGCAGGGCGAAGGCGGCCAAGAACGAATCGTCGATCTTGTCGGGCTCGTAGCTGGACACGCGGTAGGCGACGCCCTCGGTCTCGTCGCACAGGAGCTTGAGGAGGCCGGGGAATCCGAGGCCCCCGGCGCGGTACTGGGAGAGGTTGACGCCGGTGAGGACGATCTCGGGGTAGCCTAGGGCGGCCAGTTGTCGCGCGCGCTCGACGACCATCGCCGGCTCAAGGCTCGTCGCCCTGCCGCGGGCCAGGCAGACCCTGCAGTAAGTACAGCGGTTGTCGCAGCCGTCCTCTATCTTGAGCGCGGCGCGGGAGCGGTGGCGCTGGTCGCCGGGCGTCCAAGCGAAGGGATCGAAGGATTGCCCCGCCGACTCGGCCAGATAGAGCCGCGCCTCGTCGAGCGGGTCGAGGCCCTCGGCGAAGGCGGACGCCAGGGCGACGGCCAGGCCGCCCAGGGCGCCTTTCTGCGAGCCGGGCAGGGCCAGGACGCGGGGGCCTATGGCCTCGAGCGCGGGGCCGTCCAGCTCCGCGTAGCAGCCGGTAGCCAGGGCCAGGACGTCGGGGTTGAGGCGCAGGGCCAGGCGGAGCTCGCGGCGGGCCTTCTGCTCGGCCTTGCTGGTCACGGTGCAGGTATTGAAGACGACGAGCTCGGCCGGCGAGCCGAAGGGCACGAGCTCTGCGCCGGCGGCCTGGAAGGCGGCGGCGGCCTGCTCGCTCTCGGCCTGGTTCAGCCGGCAGCCGAAGGTGCGGAAGGCGACTCGGAAGCGGGGCACGGGGCTCAGTTCCGTAGGCGCGCTAGCATGCGCTCGCGGCCTTGGCGGGCGTCGGCGAAGGAGGGGTCGATCTTCAGGGCCTCTTCGTAGGCGGCCAGGGCGTGGACCTGATCCGCGCCCCGTTCGCGCGCGTAGCCCATGCGGGTCCACCATCGGGCGTTGCGCGGCTCGTACTGCAGCGCGGTGCGCAGGGCGATGTCGGCGTGGCCCCAGCGCTCCTTGCGGATATAGATCTCGCCCATGAAATAGTAGACGGCACCCAGGCGCGAGCCGTCGGGCAGGAGGTTGACGTAGCTTTGGAAATGGGCCAGGGCCTCTTCGTTCTTGCCCTGGAAGTAGGCCGCCTCGCCCAGGATCTCGACGATGCGGGGGTCGCGGCGTACGCGCTCGTAGGCGCGGGTGGCGTAAAGCTCGGCGTCGGCGTAGCGCCCCAGGGCCACGAGGCTCCAGGTAAGGACGACGTAGGACTCGATATTATTCGGGTTCTCCTCGAGCTCGGCCATGCAGGCGGCGCGGGCCTCCTCGAAACGGCCCTCCCGGTATAGCCTGAGCGCGTCGGGCCGGGCCTGCGCGAAGGAGGCCTGGGCGACGAGGCAGAGGGCGACGAGCGCGACGAAGCGCCCGCCGGCCTTAGGCTTGGGCATCCTTGCGCCCCGTCATGGTGCAGGAGCCGGTGAAGTGGCAGCCGGGCTCCATGGTCATCTCGGCGGCGCGGACGTCGCCGTGGACCGAGCCGGAGGCGAAGATCTCCACGCGTCCCGTCGCGGCGATATTGCCCTTGACCATGCCGCGGACGCTGACGTTGCGAGCCTCGACGTCGGCCTCGACGACCGCGTCCAGGTCGACGTAGAGGTCGCTCTGGCTCTTCACGGCGCCGGCCACGCGGCCCTTGATCATCAGGGGCTCCTTGAAGGCCAGCGTGCCCTTGAACACGACGTCCTTGGCGAGGACGGTGTCGAGGGTATCCTCGTCCACCGGGGTCAATGAAATATCGCTCATAGGGCCGATGATACGGGTTTAGAGCCGAGTTGGCAAGCTATCGAAGAGCGCGGCGAGCTCGGCCGGCGAGAGGGCCTCCGCCCTGAGCTCCATGCCCAGGCCGCTCCTCTCGGCGGCGGCCGCCAGGGCCTCGTCGGCCCAGCCGGCGGCCTTGAGGTTGTTGCGCAGGGTCTTGCGCCGCGACGAGAAGGCGGCGCGGGTGAAGCGGGTGAAGTCCAGGCTTCCAGCGCAGGCCAGGGGTTCGGTCAGGGCGCGCATGACGACCACGGAGGAGGTGACGCGCGGCTGGGGCCAGAAGACGCCCGGCGGCAGGTCGAAGGCCAGCTTGACCTGGTAGGCCGATTGGCAGAGCACGGTGAAGGCGGCGTAGTTCTTGGTACCCGGCTTGGCGGCCATGCGCTGGGCGGCCTCCTTCTGCACGGTGAAGACCATGAGGGGCGGACGCGGGGCCTCGGCGCCCTCGATCAGGGCGGCGACGATGGCGCCGGCGGCGTTGTACGGCAGGTTGCCGAAGACCCGCTCGGGGCGGCCGCCCTCGGCTATGGCCGCCGGCCAAGTGCGGACGAAGTCGCCCTCGTAGAGCCTAAAGCCCGGCTGTTCGCCGAAGCCGTCGCGTACGAAGCGGGCGAAGCCGTGGTCGATCTCGAAGGCCGACAGGCGCCAACCCAGGTTCAGGGCCTCCCAGGTCATGGCGCCGGCCCCCGGGCCGACCTCCCAGGCGGCGCAGCCCGGCTCCGCCTCGAGGAGCGAAAGGATGCGGCGGCGGGCGGCCCCGGCCACGAGGAAGTTCTGGCCGAAGCGCTTCTGCATCGCGAAGCCCTGAGACTCCAGCATGGCCGCCAGGGCCTTGGGCGAGTCGTAGTCCGTGGGCGCCGGCACCGAGCCGGGCGTCGGGTGGTTCGGGCCGCTCGCGGCCGGCGACGTCGACGACGACGGCTCGTCGGTTTCGGGGAGGGTCGACGCGGGCGGCGCACCGTCGCCGGAGGTAGGCTGCATAGGGCAGAGCATACACGAGGGAGCCGGCCAGGGCAACGCCGCAGGCGGCGAGGGCCCGCCCGCCCGGGCTCTCGGCGACCAGGGCGGGCGCCCGCGCCGCTAGGCGCATGAGGCCGGCCAGGGCGTCGTAGGCCAGGCCGAGCGCGGGCGCCGTGAAGGCGGCCGCCGGGGGGTAGAGGGCGACGAGCGCGGCCGCCGCGGCGCCGAGGTACATGAGGCCGGCGACGAGGGGGCCCGCGGCGGCCGCGGCGCCGGGGGCGGCTAGGTTGAGCCGGCCGAAGTAGAGGAGCCCGGCGGGGGCGGCGCCCGCCAGGGCCGCAAGGCCCGCGGCCATGGCCGCGGCCGCCTTGGGCGGCAGCGGGCGCCGGAGGATAAAGTCCCACTCCTCGCCGTAGACGGCTATGCCTAAGGCCGCCAGGTACGAGAGCCTAAAGGAGGCCGTATCGAAGCTCGCCGGATCCAGGGCCAGGGCGACGACGCAGGCGGCCGAGAGCACGGCCAGCGGGCTCTGCGGCCGGTCCAAGGCGCGCGCGGCGCTCCCGAGCCAGAACATGAGCGCCGCCCTGACGACCGAGGGGCTCGGCCCGGCCAGCCAGACGAAGGCCAGGGCCAGGATCCCCGCTACGCCCCGCGCGACGAAAGGCCCGGCCAAGGGCGCGGCGAGGGCGGCCGCCAAGGCGGCGATGATGCCGAGGTGCTGGCCGGAGAGCGCCAGGATGTGCGAGCAACCCGCCCCGCGGAACAGCTCTTGGAGCTCCTGATCGAGCTCGTCCTTGACGCCCAGGAGCAGGGCCTCGACCAAGGGGGCCGCCCTCCCCGCCCCTTTCCGTATGGCGCCTAAGAGGGATCGCCGCAGCCTATGCCGCAGGGCCTCGACGGCCGGAGGCGGCTTGATGACGCTAAGGCTATCGGCCTGAACGAAGAGAGGCGGCCCGCCGGCTAGCGCCTCGGCCAGCTCCATGCCGCCTTCGCGCCCGAGTCCGACGCGGATCGTCGCGCCCCTGGCGACGGCCTGCCCGCCGCGCACGCATAGCCTGAGCCGGCCCCTGGCGCTCGCCTCGGCCCCGTCGTCGCCCGAGACCGATCGTAGCTCGAGAGGGTATACCCAAAAGCCGGCCCCGCTCAGGCGGGCGTCGCCGGCCGTCCTCGCCTCGACGGCGCACACGCCTACGCCGGCGCTCGGTACGAAGCCCGGCCCCACGGCCGCTCCGGCCTCGATCCTTACCATACCGGCGTAGGCCACGCAGAGGCCGATGGCGAGGCTTACGCATGCCCGCCCTACCCTGCTCGTCGCCGCGCTTGCGCGGCACGGCGCGGCTCCGGTTCGTCTCCGGGTGAGAATCGCGCCCACGGCCCCGATCCCGGCGCAGGCCGCCGCCTCGATCGCCAGGCACAGCCGCCCCGCGACGCCGCGCGGCAACAGGAGGCCGAGGCAGGCGGCGCCCGCCATGAGGGGAAAGGGCGAATCGGGTCGGGAGCTCTTAGGGTGCACGCACCAGTACGCCTAAGCGGAGCTTCCCGCTTGCGGCCCGGGGCGCGCGCTTATTACCGACGGCGTTTCGCCACCTACGACCGGATTACCAGCGCAGCTTCTGCAGGGCGTCGCGCGCGGCGCGCTTCACGCTCTCGGGGTACTGCAGATAGCCTATGTAAAGGAGGTAATCGAAGGCGTTCTTGTCGCCGAGGAGGCCAAGGTTATTTACGACCGCCAGGGTGATCTGTTCGTCGAAAACCTTGCCCTGCTCGGTCTCGGTGTTGATCAGCTGCAGGTAGAGCGACAGGGCCTGGGAGGCCTCGGGCGTGCCCATGGCGCCGACTAAGGCTATCGACTCGAGAAAATTGTTCTTCGACACCTGCCCGCGGTTAAACTGCAGCTGGAAATCGTAGAAATGCCTAATGGCCAAGGGCGAGGCCCGTTGCCACTTGAGCCTGGTCAGCTCCTGCGAGGCCAGGGTCCTGAGCTCGGTGACCATGAGCTGGTCCTGGGGCGAGGGGCTCTGGACCGCCACGCCGACGCTCAGGGCGGTCTCGGCCAGCTCGCCTCGCTTTTCATCCTCCAAAGTGTTGGGCGACAATCCCGCCTTCAGCGCCGCGAGCCTCTCCGAGGCGGCTCCCGAGCGCACGACGCGGCCCAAGAAGGCGGCGTAGTCGCCCTGGATGGCGGCCATGGCTGCCGAGGAACGCTCGCTAATGGCCCGGTTGACGCCGGCGACGAAGGCGGAGAACAAGACCTGGTAGCTGGACGGGTCGCCCAGGCGGCCGAGGGCAGCGATCGCGGCGTCCAGGACGGGTAAATCAGGTTGCGTGCCCGATTTATAGAGACTGATTTGGGTATCGACGAAGGCGTTGATCTCGGCCAGGATGTCGGCTTGCCCTTTGGCTATCTCGCCTAGGGTCTGCATGACCGGCACGCGGATGGACGAATCCCGGTACGACCGGAACAGGCTCCAGAGCTTGCCGGCGGCCGGCGCATGGCCGGTTTTACGTACCATATTGACCGAGAGGACGGCGATGTCGCGCATCAGGGTATCGCTGCCTATGAGCGATACGTTGCCCAGCACGAAGTCCAAGGCGGTCTCGTAGAGCGGCCCCAAGGCCACGCCCTCGTAGGACGAAGCCTCGCGCAGGAGCTCGAACTTGGTCCCCAGGGACGAGCGCGCGAAGTTGCGCCGATAGGTCTCGATGAGCTCGGTAGGATCCTGGGCGAAGGCGGCCTGGGCCATGAGGAGGGCCAAGGCGGCCGCGACTATGCGTACGTGTCTCATCATACCCCCGTTAACCATCCGAAGGGGCGGACCGTTACCGGCGCGCCCAAGGGGAAGTCTAGCCCGAGAAGGCCCGCCCGTCCAGTTGGGGCGGCTCGTCGTCCCCGGCGTCGGGGCGGACGTTGTAGACCTGGGCGCGGATAAGGTTGCGCATGCGCGGGCTGGGAGGCACCGCCTCGACGTGCAGGACGGAGCGGTTCTTCTCCACGTCGTACTCGGCCGACTTGACGGTGCCGCTCATGACGACCTGGTCGTCGCCGAAGTAGAACTGCAGCTTGACCATGAGCCCGACCTTGGCCTTGCCCCCGATCAGGACCGCCGCCCCGTCCTCGGAGAGGTCCTGCAGGACGCACTTCATGCCCGGCACGCGCTCGGGCTTCTCGTAGGCGCCCTCGAGGCGCCGCAGGAGGTACATGAAGGCGGGGACGCGGGAGCGCATCCTGAGGGACTTGCGCTTCTGGGTGCGTAGGAGGGCCTCCGAATGGCCGATCTGCAGGACGGGGATGTTGCGGATACGCAGGTCGTCCAGCACGTAGCTGTCGAAGACGTAGCCGGCGTCCTCGTTGCGCCAGAAGTAGACCGAGACGCGCAGGCCTTTCCACTGGAAGCCCGGGGGCAGGCGCCCGCCGGTCGGGTAGGACACCACCAGATAGCGTTCATTCGGGTCGATGACGACGGAGTTGAAGACCCCTAAGCCGTCCACGAGGATGCGTATTTTCTGGTTGGCACGTAAGGCGCGCGACGAGCGTATGCCGACGTGGTACTTGGGCTGGTCGAATTCCAAGCGGCGCCTAAAATCGTATAGCTTCTCCATGAAGCGTATGGCCGCCCGGTCGCGCTCCTTGCCCTCGGCCTTGAAGCGGCGGGTGAAGGCCTTGATGCAGAGGTCGAGTTCCCGTATGGACCAGAGCACGGCGGTGGGATCGGGTATCTTGGCTAGGACGGCGGTGTCCTTGATGAGTTTGGCCTCCGAGAAGCTGAAGCCGAGCTCCTTGCCGCGCGCGTAGAACTCCAGCGGCGAGAAGCGGTTGCCGCCCCGCATCATGAGGGTGGCGGAGGCTAGGAGGAGGAGTATGACGACGATCAGGAGCACGATAAGCATAGACCATCCCCCGCTCGGGCGTTTATTGTTCTGCCATGGACGATAACGCCCCCGGCCTTCGTACGCAAGACTCGCCGAGCGGCCCCGGAGTCGGACCCGGCCGCGCGCTCCCCGCGTGGGCCATACCCGCGGCGACGGCCCTGGCCTACCTCCTGCCCGGCTTCTTCGCCGGCGGGCCGAGCCCGCTCCAGGCGGACGCGCTCCTAGGCGCCGCCGCCCTGCGCGCCTCGCACGCGGTGTTCCTCATCGTCATTATCGGCTTGACCGGGCCGTTCGCTGAATTCGGCCTTAGAAGGCCGCGCTTTTCCGATCTGGCGCGCGCCTTCGCCTGGGCCGCGACGGCCCTGATCGTCGCCATGGCGGCGGGCATGGCGGTCAAGCTGGTCCGGGAGCTCGCCGCAGCCTGGGCCGCCGGCTGGGCAGCCTCCGACGCGCCCGGCTCGGGCGCGTCGGCCACGGAGCTCTTGGTCGGGGGCCTGGTCGACGCGGCGCGCGAGGCTCCCGGCCGCACGGCGCTCCTCGTCGGGCTATTCTGCCTAGCCGTGGGCTACCGAGAGGAGCTGTTCTATCGCGGCTACGCGATACGCTCGATGCTGTCCCTCGGCGCCGGCGACAAGGCCGCCTGGGCGTTATCGAGCCTCCTCTTCGCCGCCGGCCACGCCTATCAAGGGCCGGCGGGCATGCTGTCCTCCGGCCTTATCGGCCTGATCTTCGGCCGGGCGTTCTTAAGGGGCGGCTCCCTGCATGCCTTGGCCTGGGCCCATGCGCTCTTCGATTTCTTAATCTTCGCCGGGGCGCTCGGCTACTTCGGCGGCGCGTAAGAGAGCCCGTCCCCGTCGGATCGGGCTCGACGGGGCGCTCGGCCAGTTAACAGCCCCGGCTCGGCCGGTGTATCATGCGGCCATGCAGGCTATAGACAAATTAAAGTCGGACATCGACGATTGGGCCAGGCGCTCGGGCGTTTCAGGCGGGGCCAAGGCCGATACCAAAGCCTTGGACGCGCTCCGCGTCAGCTTCGGCCGCGCCGTCGGACCCGTGCCCCAGGAGACCCTGGCGGCCATCTTCGCGAGCTTCCTCTCCTACTTCGGCGCCGACGGCCCCGCCGGCGCCGCGCGCGCCCTGGATTGGCTGGGCGGCGTGGGCTCGCTCCTCCTCATGGACTACGACGGCACCGCGTTTAGCCGCGCCGAATGGGAAGAGATCCGCGACATCATGACCTTGGACTCGGGCGAGATCGACATGGAGGTCTTAAGCTACGTCCTGGCGCAGGTCATGGAGCACGGCGGCATCTAGGGTGGACGACGCTTCTTGGTTTAAGGACGACGATTTCTGGACGGCCTACGCGCCCCTGCTCTTCGACGAGCGGCGCTGGGCGGAGGCGCCCGCCGTGGCCGACGGGGTCCTGGCCTTAGCCGGCCTGGCCGGCGAAGCGCCGGCCGCCGTACCCATACTGGACCTCTGCTGCGGGCCGGGGCGGCACGCCCTGGAGCTGGCGCGCCGCGGCTACCCGGTCTGCGGGGTGGACGTCACCGAGCCCTTCCTGGCCGCGGCCCGCGACAGCGCGGCGGCCGAGAACCTCGCGAACGCCGAATTCGTCCGAGCCGACGCCCGGGAGTTCTGCCGGCCGGGCGCCTTCCGCCTGGCCCTGAACCTCTACACCAGCTTCGGCTATTTCGACGATCCGGCCGACGAGCTCCTCATGCTGCGGCGCGCGCGCGACTCGTTGGCGCCCGGCGGCGTCCTCGTCATGGAGCTCATCGGCAAGGAGACGGCCGCGCGCGACTTCATCGAAGGCGAGTGGTTCGAGCGCGACGGCAGGCTCATCATGACGGAGTTCTCGGTGGTCGGGGCCTGGGAAGGGCTCCGCAACCGCTGGATCATCCAGGACGGCGCGCGGCGCGTCGACCGCGCCTGGACGCAGCGGCTCTACGCGGCCACGGAGCTCCGCGCCCTCTGCCTAGCCGCCGGCTTTTCCGAGGCGAAGGCCTACGGCTCCTTCGAAGGCGCGCCTTACGACCAGGGGGCGCGTAGCCTGGTCATGGTCGCCCGGGCCTAAAACGGGCGTCGGGCCGCCCGCGCGGGGCGGCCGGACCGCACTCCCCTAGTCTACCGTAATAGACTTGCTCACGTTCTTCGGCGCGTCGGGGTGCACGCCGTGCTCAGCCGCGCCTAAGCCGTCTAGGTAGGCCATCTTGAGCTCGGACATGCGCAGGGCCAGGAGCTGCAGCGCCGCCGCGGCCGCGAAGACGAAGATGAAGCGGTCGCCGGTGGACGGCAGCTCTACGTAGTACGAGCGGTAGGCCGGCGATCCGGCGGGCCGGGCGGGCGCGCCGCGGACGGCCAGGTCCAGGTCGGCGTCCTTCTCGGCGAAGAGCACGATGGACGCGCCGCGGATCTTGTGGGTATGGATCTGGCTGATCGTTATACGAATATCACGATCATCCGGGGGGCAGACGAAGACCAGCGGATAGTCGGAGAATAACGACTCGAGTAGCTCGGGGCGCGCGGCGAAGAGGGCGTGGCCCGCGGCCTGAGCCGCGGCGGCTTCGGCCGACGACGGCCCGCCCTCCCCCTCCCGCGCCGCCTTGAGCGCCAAGCCCGCCGCCCTCTCCAGGTCGGCCAAGGAGAAAACCGTGTTCTTGCCCAGGATAGTGTTCGGGCCGTGCTTGAACTCGGCCGCGTCGTAGCCCTCGGCGTGGTTCAAGACCACCTCGCGCACCTTAAGCGCCCCCTCGCGCGCCAGGCCGATGAGCCCGGTACCCAAGAGATGCATCGAAGGCGCTAGGTATAGCTCGCGCGCCACGGCGTCCACGGCGGGGCCGGCGGCCTTGAGGGCGTCGGCTATGAGGGAGCCGGCAGCGCGCAGCTTGGCCGCCACGGCCGCCTCCGGCATGCTGAAGCTCGCCGCCAAGAGATACAGGAGCGCCAGCTGGTTTACGAAGGACTTGGTGGCGGCCACCGCGATCTCCGGCCCGCAGAGCAGGGGCAGGTAGAAGTCGGCCAACTCCTGCGGGATGCGGCTGTTCTCGTTGTTCACCAAGGCCGCGCGCTTGACCAGAGGGCGGTTCTCGGCCACCTCCTGCAGGATATCCACGAGGTCCTTGGTCTCGCCCGACTGGGAGATGGCCAGGATGAGGTCGCCGTCGCGCAGGGCCGAGAGGTAGGAGCCGCGGAACTGCCCGGGGTTGCAGGGATAGACCGGCATGCCCGCCAGGCCGCCGAAGAAGTACGAAGCGCAGAGCGCCGCGTGGTAGCTCGTGCCCGAGGCGATGAAGTAGGCCGAGCCGCCGGCCTTCTTGCATTCGGCCAGGCGCTCGGCCAGCTCGCGCTTGGCGGCCCTGATCGACCGGCGCTTAGCCCAGATGAAAGCCAGGTCCAGGAACCAGAGCTCGTCGCCGAGCTCGGGCGCCAGGCGCGAGAGCTCGGCTAGGAGCGGCGCCTCGTCGGAGCGATAGCTCCCGGCGGCCGCCTGGGCGCCCGAGCGCAGGGCCTGGGCCTCGGCGGCGGCCTTGGCGAAGAGCGCCCGGAAAGCGCCCGAGCCGGCCAGCTCGCGGAAGGCGGCGGCCAGCGCGCGGTCGTCGGCCTGGGCCGACAGGCCCGAGGCGGCCTCCAGGATCTCGCGGGCCGCGTCGGCTTCGCGCTCCAAAACGACCGCCAAGCCCGCCTCCGAGGGTTCCTCGAAGTAGTAGCGGACTAGTTCGTCGATATTAGCCGGCGCGGAGTATATCTCCTGCTCCATGAAATAACGGTAACGCGGGTCCAGGGCCGTATCCTTGACGTTCAGCTTGGAGCGCTTGAGCCGGGGGCAGGCGATGCGCGGCTCGCCCTTCAGGCTGAACACCAGGTAGCGCTCATGGTCGTACCACAGCCCCTCGCCCTCGGCCAGGGGGATGAGCATGCGGGTCTTGGTGAGCACCGAGCTTAGGTCGCTCGACACCACGACGAAGGGGCCGGAGTCGTCGACGCCGGCGCCGGCGTAGAGCGAGGAGCCCGACTTGATGGCGAAGACGCCGGGCACCCGCGGATCGGCCACGGCCGCCGCATAGGAGCCTTCGGCCTCGGCCTCCGCCTTACGCACCGCGTCCATGAGGAGGAGCACGGCCTCCGGCGGTTCGTCCTTGAGGCCCGAGGCCGCCCAGGCGCGGCGCATGGCTCCCAGGGCAGCCTCGGGCGCGGCCAGGTTGGCCGCGTAATGGTCCTCGACCAGGTGCACGACGATCTCGCCGTCGTTCTCCGAGACCACGCGGTGGCCCCGCGCCGTAAGCTCGCGCGTGAGCGCGTCGGTATTCGAGATATTGCCGTTGTGGGCGCCGACCATCTCCGCCTTGCAGCGTACGTGGTGGGGTTGGCTGTTGATATCGGTGACCGCGCCGTAGGTGGCCCAACGCACCTGGCCTATGAAACGCTGCCCGGCGTAGCCGCCGACGCCGAGCTCCTTACAAACCTTGCTCGGGGCGCCGACCTTCTTCATTAAAAGGATGTTGCGGTCCTTATCGATGAAGGAGGCGCCCGTGGAATCGTAGCCCCGGTACTCGAGCCGACGCAGGAGCTCGGCTGCCTCCCGGCCCATGTCCTTCGACTCGTCCTTATAAACCAGCGATACGATTCCGCACATGAAGATACCCCCTTTTTCAACGCAGCCGCCAACGAAGGCGGCTGCACGCGCCGATCATACCATGGCTGAGGACGGGCGCCCAGTTCCGGCGCGGCGCCGGCGATACGCGGTCCGCGATCTCCGCCGATTGAGTTCTCCTCGATTTTAGTCCACTATAGCGCCATGCAGTACCGCAGCTTGATAAAGGCCCCGGACCTCAAGATTTCCGCCCTGGGCATGGGCATGATGCGCCTCCCCACGCTGGGCGGCGACGAATCCAAGATCGACGAGGAGGCGGCCCTGCCCCTCGTGCAGTCGGCTCTCGATGCGGGCGTTAATTACTTCGACACGGCCTGGCCATACCACGGCGGCGCGAGCGAGCCCTTCACCGGCAAGGCGCTCCGCGAGCTCAAGGCCGGGCCGGAGGTTTACGTGGCGACCAAAGCGCCGGTCTGGGAGATCAAGAAGGCCGACGACTGGGAGCGCTACCTGGATATGCAGCTGTCGCGCTTGGGTCGGGATCGCATCGATTTCTACCTTGTACATGCGCTCAACGCGGGGCGTTGGGAGACGACCAAGCTGACCGAGGGGCTCAAGTTCCTAGCGAAAGCCAAGGCCGACGGCCGTATCGGGCTCGTGGGCTTCTCCTTCCACGACGCCCTGCCGGTCTTCAAGGACATCGTCGATGGCTGGGACGGCTGGGATTTCTGCCAGGTGCAATTCAATTACCTGGACGAAGAGTTCCAGGCCGGCTCGGCCGGCATCGAGTACGCCGCTTCGCGAGGCGTGAGCTCCGTGGTCATGGAGCCGCTTAGGGGCGGAGCCTTGGCTAAAGTCCCCGATGAGGTCTTAAGCATCTTCGCCGGCTACGGCAGGCCGCGCATGGCCGCTGAATGGGCGTTGCGCCACGTCCTGGACCGCGAGGAGGTCGTCACGGTCCTCTCGGGCATGAACGCCCCCGGGCAGCTGTGGGAGAACGCCGCGGTGGCCGACGCCGCGCGCATGAACGCCCTGACGCGTCGCGAGCGCGAGACCCTTGAAGCCGCCCGCGATTGGTTCCGCGCCCGCATGCCCGTGCCATGCACCGGCTGCGGCTACTGCAAGCCCTGTCCCGCCGGCGTGGCCATACCCGAGACCTTCGAGCTCTGGAACGCCGCGGTCGCCTTCGGCGGCAAAGACGACAAGGCCCGCTGGTACCGCGACTCCTACGCCGCCAAGGGCCAAGGCGCCGAGGCCTGCGTGAACTGCGGCGCCTGCCTGCCTAAGTGCCCCCAGGGCATCGCCATACCCGAGCGCCTCGTCGAGGCGCATCGGGAGCTGAGCTCATAGCGGGCAGCTATCGCCGGAGGCGAAGGCCGCGACCCATTTCAAGATAGCCGTGACCGCCTCCGGGCTGATCGTCTCCTCGATGAGGCCGTACTCGGACACGGCGCCGGTACGCGCCGTCTGCAGGAGGTGATTGAGCCCTTCGAGCACCAGGACCCGGGTGAACGGGTTCCGATTCGTCGCCATGATCTCGCGCATCCTGTCGGGGTTGGCCGGGTTCACGACCTGGGTATCGAGGCCGCCGTAGAGCGCCAGGACGGGGAGCGCGCTATCGCGCAGCTGATCGGCCGGATCCAAGGACAGGAAGGTCTTGAACCAGGGGCTCATGATCGCGGCGATCTGGGCGTCGGCGGTGCGCTGGGCCAGGCCGCCTTGGGCGAAGAGCTCGCGAAGCGAGGCCTCGAGCGCGTCGTCGGGGCCGCCGGCCATGATGAGGTCGTAGGTTTTGCGGTTGAGCTTCATGGCCACCTCGACGGCCAGGGGGGAGGCGCCGTGCAGCTTCAGGGTCGCCTCGTTCTGCTGCATGAGTATCTGATGCCCCGGCCAGGCGGGGCCGCCTAAGAACACCGAGAAGTCCAAGGCCTTAGGCTCGCGCCCGATGATGATCGAGGCGATGAGCGCGCCCTCGCTGTGCCCGATGATCCCGACCGGCAGGCCCCACATACCCGGCCGCGAGCGTAGGAACGCGACCGCCGCCGCCGCGTCATCGGCGAAATCGAAGCTGGTGGCCGAGGCATGGTCGCCCGTCGACTCGGCGACGCCCCGGTCGTCGTAGCGCAAGACGGCGAAGCCGGCCTTGGTAAGGAGGTCGGCGAGCACCCAATACGGCCGGTGGCCGGCGATGGACTCGTCCCTGTCGGAGGGGCCCGAGCCCGAGACCAGCACGAGCCCGGCCAGGGGGAGGCCGCCTGGCGTATCGCAGACGGCCGCGTTCGTCGTATCGGGGCGGGTGATCGTGCCGGCGAGTGTCACGCCCGGCGCGCCGCCGGGGAAGCTCAGTTCTTCAACGATATAAGGATAGGGTTCGGCCGGCGTCTGGGGCCTGGCTAGCCCGGTACCGGCCTCCGGCCGCGAAAGGGTCAGGGCGAGGCGGGCGCCTCCCTGGATCCAAGCCCCGGCGTAGGCGCCGTCCTTGGCCTCGAAGCGGCCCGAGAAACGAGCCCCGACCGTAGGCAGCTCGAACTCGAGCTTGCCGCCCTCGGCCTTGAGCCCCTCGACGGCCAGGCCGAAGGCGCCCTGCGAAGGGCTGTGGAAGAGCGCGGTCCGACCCGCCCCGTCTTCCCTCACTTCGAAGGCGACGGGTATGGCGGGCATACCGGGGGCCTCGATCTTACCGACCCACAGGCCGCTTAAATCGGAGCCCGGGCGGCCAGAGCTTGAGCATGAACCGAGGGCGATGGCTAATACGGCAAGAGCGGCGATTGCTTTCATAGCGATAGCATAACCCCGCTCCCCTCGGCCGACAATCGCCCCCGTCGCTACCAACGCGCTATTCGAGCGCGAAGCGAGAGCGCGCTAACTCGATCCGCGCCAGCTCCAGGTCGAGGGCCGCCTTATCGCGGGCCAGCTCCGCCTCGGCGAGGGCGGAGGGAAGGAGCTCCCCGAGCCGCCGGAGGACCCGGGCCTGGTCCAGCTCGACTTGGGCCAGCGCTAAGGCGGCCTCGGCCTCCGTCAGGCTTAGGGAGGCAAGCTCCGCGCTTAGGAGGGCGCTCCGCCATTCGCGTTCGTCAGCCTCCATGGCGGCCCGTAGAGCCTCTTCGGCGGCCTCGATAGAGCGGGTCCGCTTGGCGATCGTCGAACCCGTGATCGTCTTATAATCAAGGCTGATGCTTCCGCCGAGGCTGAAGGCGCCTGAGCTCGTGGCGCTCGCCGACAGCGATACCGGCCCCGAGCCCGAGAATATCGACGAGGCCCGCGCCTGCTCGAGGGCCAAAGCCGCCTCGAGGACGGCCTTGCCCGCGCGATAGGCCGGCGGCCGCCAGTCCGGCGCGAGCGCCTCGGCGGCCGACGAGGCGTCCAGCGGGACGCCCGCCCTGAGAGCCTCGCCCATGGCGCCTCCTAAGGCGCTCGCCAAGGAGAGACGAGCCGCCTCCAGCTGCGCCTCGGCCCGGCGCTCGGCCGCCTGGCTCCGTAGGGCGGCGGCGCGCGCCTTGGCCAGGGCGGCCTCCGAGGCTTCGCCTAAGCGCCTGGCCGCCTCGGCCGCCCCGAGCTCGAGCTCAGCCTTGGCGCGCGCCGCTCCGGCGGAGCGCAGCTGGGCCTCGGCCGAGAGGGCCTGGGCGTAGGCCGCGAGCGCGGCCAATTTAGCCTGGGATCGCGCCGCGTCCAGGCCTATCTCCGCCTTGGCTACGGCCAGGCGGGCGGAGGCCCCGGACTGGTCGTAAGCCAAGGGCGACCAGGAGAGCGACGCGCTCCACGCCCCGTCGAACTTGGTAGCTGCCGTGGCGCGCAGGTTATGCAGTATGGGAAGCCCCAGCGAGGCGCTATAGGAGAAAGGCTCGGCCGCCGGCTTCTTCGGGTCAGGATCGAGCTCGCCTGCGTAGCGTAGCTCGGCCCCGACGTTGGCGCCCTTCCAGGGCGCCGCGTCCGATAGCTCCCGTAGGGCCGAGCTTAGCGCTTCCTTAGCCTTGACGACGGCGTCCGCCGAATCCCGGGCGTGCGTCAGCGCGTCGGCCAGGCGTATAGGCGACGCCGCGGCCGCTTGGTCGCCGGCGGCCCGGGCCAGGCCTTGGGAAACGGCGGCGAGCGGGGCCGCGAAGAGGAGCATAAGCCCGGCGGCGAGCTTAAAACGGCGTATGCCCCTCATAGTTCTTGTATCCCTTCGACGATGCCCGCACGGGAGGCCCCGATCGCGGCGGGTAAGGAGAAGAGGGCCGCCGCGGCCGCGGTGGCGACGACGGCCGCCAAGGGCGCCCAGAGGGGCGGGAAGGCCCCGAACACGCCGCCTTCGCTCATGCCCGCCCCTCCTAGGATGCCCTCGGCGGCGTTCGCCAAGGCGACGTAGGCGGGGAGCGAGGCCAGGGCGCCGATAGCCGCCGCCCCGGCCGCGAAGACGGCGGAGGACGCGGCGAAGCGCAGGACCGTGCCGCCCGAGCTTTCGCCTAGGGCGCGGCGTATGGCCGTGGCCTTGCGGCCGTCGGCCGCCTCCATCGCGGTGCTCGCGTAGATACCGAACACGCTCGCCAGGAGTATGAGGGCGCCGAGCCCCGTGATGGCGCCGGCCAGGGACGCGAGGGTCTTTCGCGCCTCGGCCGCGGCCCGCGCGTTCGGCGTAAGGGGGTCGCCCTCCCATGCGCTCAGCTCGGGCGCCTCCTTACCCAGGCTCGTAAGGCTTAAGGCGAGGCGCGACTCCAGGGCCGCGGTCGCCGTGCCGTCGGTCTCGGCGACCACGGTGCGTATCGGCAGGCTCGCGCTCATGCCCGGCGGCCGCGTCGCGCCGAAGGGTATGACCGCGTCGGGGATTCCTAAGGCGGAGCGGGCTAACTCCGACGGGTCTTCGTAGACGCCCACGAGCTCGAAGCGCTCGGTCGTCATGCGGAAGGACTGGCCCTGGCTTTGGCCGCCGCCGCGCGCCATCACGCCTCGTTCTATCTCTATGAAGGAGCCTAAGGCCTCTTCGACCGAGCCGAAAAGGGTCTCCGCGACGCTCCTGGACGCGATCGCGACCCGCGCGCCTGAGTCCGACTCCTGGCGGGTATAGCCCCGCCCGGCGACGAGCTTCAAGCCCATGATCTCCGGGTAGCTCTCCCCGGCGGCCAGGGCGCTCCTGATGCTATAGCGCTGATCGCCGACCCGTATCGCCGGCCACGAAGCCTGGGCCACCGGGGCGGCTTTCTTGAGGTAGCCGTCCTGGGCGACGATGCCGTCGAGGACCGCCGGGGTGAAGGGGCTCTGGCGCTCATACTGGAAGCGGCCGGCCGAATCGCTAGATCCGGCGGCGAAGGCGACCCTATAGCGATAGGTCTCGCGCTCGAGCCGCGCGATGGAGCCGGCGATGGAGAGCCCGGCCGAGAAGGCCAAGGCGCCTGCCGCCAATACCGCGGCTTGGGCCGCGGCCCGGCCGGGGCGTCGCAGCGCCTTCCTGGCCGTCAAGCTCAGCATATCGATCATGGCGTTTCCTTCCGTTTCATTCAGGCCTGACGAGCTCGGCCGGCGCGACTCGCGCGGCGGCTCGAGCCGGCACAACGCCTAAGGCCAGGGGTAAGGCCGCGGCGAGCAGGGCCCCGGCGACGAGGGCGATGCCGGCGGCGACGCCGCCGGAGCCCGGCGAAGCCAGCGGCATAAGGAGGGCGCCGGTGGTCTCCCGCATGGCGACGGCGAGGGTGAGGCCCAAGGCCAGGCCGCCGGCCGCCGGGAAGGCGCTCTCCCAGAACGCGGCCGCCGCGACGTCGGCGCCCGTCGCGCCGATGGCCCGGAGCACGCCCATGGAGCGGCGTCGGCGCATGGCCCTGGCGGCGGCCGAGTTCATGAGATTGAGCACCGCCACGAGCACGCAGAGCCCGGCCAGCGAGAAGGCGACCGCGAGCAGGATGGCCTGAGAGCGAGCGCGCTCATCCATCTCCGCCTTGCGCGAGTTCACCGTCACGATCCCCGCGCCGAGCTCGGCCTCGGCGTAGGCCTGCAACTCCTCGACCGCCCGGCCTACGAGCTCGGGCGAGCGCGCGGCGAAGCGCAGGTTGACGCTCCTAAAGCGTAGGGCCTGGCCGCCGGCGTTGATGCGTATATCGCGGTACGGGGCGTAGGCCATGTCGTTCCAATCGACGCCGCCGGCCGCCGCGACGGGCGCGAGCACGCCGACGATCTCGTAGGTGACGCCGTCGAGCCTGATGGACTTGCCTAGCGCCTCGCCGTCGGCGTATAGCCGGGAGGCCAGCGAGGAGCCGACGACCAAGGTAGCGCGGCCGGCGGCCGCGTCGCCTTCGGTAAAGAGGCTGCCCTTGGCCGGCCTGAGGCCGTAGGCCTCGAAGAAGGCCGGGTCGGCGCGGACGCCGGCTACGGTATCGACCAAGGGTTTTTCAAGCGCGGCGGCCGCGGCCAACTCCTCGGAGCTCGCCGCGGCGGGCGCCGGGCCCATGCCGGGCTCGGCCCCGAACTCAGGCGGCGGCCCGCCCGCGCCTTCCGGCGGGGTCTGCATCATGAACGTCGCCCCGGTCCCGGCGGCTTCGTCGGCAAAGCCGGCGCCTCGGCCGCCCTGGCCGAACTGACCCGACTGCGCCGCCTCGACCCGCGCGACGACGGCCGGGGCCTCGCCGCCGAAGACGGCACGGGCGCCCTCGCCGACCGAGAAGATCGAGCGGTCGTAGCTATACGCATAGGCCAGCGAGGGGCTCTGGGCCAGGGCCGCGGCGGCCAGGTCGTCCGGAAGGGCGAAGCCGCGCACGGCGCTTAAATTCAAGGCCTCCACCGCCGCCGATCGGTTGCGGCTGAAGGCGCTGGGGCTCACGTTGATCTCGCGGTACGAAGGATCGGCGCGCTGGGCGCGGAGCTCGGCGGCGAAGAGCGCGCCGGACCAGGCGGCCGAGCCGCTCACGAAGGCGGCCAAAGCCACGCCCAAGCCCATGAGGACCAGGTCGGAAACCCGGCCGCGGGCGTAGGCCTGCGCCAGCGAAAGGGCGACGCCCTGCCTCATGAGAGGACCTCCTCGATGCGGCCGTCGCGGAGCCGCACCTTGGTACGGCCTAGGTCCCCGATGCGCTGGTCATGGGTGACGACGACCAGGGTAACGCCCTTGTCGTTCAGGCCGCGTAGGAGATCCATGATCTCGCCGCCGGTGGCGCTCGGCAGGTTGCCCGTTGGCTCGTCGGCCATGATGACGTCGGGCTCGTTGGCCACCGCGCGGGCCACCGCGACGCGCTGCTGCTCGCCGCCTGAGAGCTGGGCGGGATAATGATGGCCGCGCTTAGCCAGGCCGACCTGAGCCAGCAGCGCCGCGGCGCGCTCGGCCGCCTCGCCCCGCGGGACGCCGGCGTAACGCAGGGGCAGGGCCGCGTTCTCGAGCGCGGTGAGCTCGGGCAAGAGGTTGAAGCTCTGGAACACGAAGCCGTAATGGCGGTTGCGGATGCGCGACAGCTCCCGGTCGGGCAGGCCGTGCACGGGATGCCCCTCGAGCAGGTACTCGCCGCCGGTGGGGGCGTCTAGGAGGCCCAGGAGATGGAGCAGGGTCGATTTGCCCGAGCCCGACGGCCCCATGATGGTGACGAAATCGCCCCGGCCTATCGTGAGGTCGACGCCGGCGAGCGCGCCGACGGCGCCTTCGCCGCGGCCGTAGGTCTTGGTGATGCCCTTGAGTTCTATCATTTCGCGCCTCCTAAGCGTACCCTGTCCTTGTCGATGAATTCACGATAATCGCTTGTTATTATTCTTTCACCAGCTTCTATGCCCGACAGCGCCTCGACGAAGCCGCCCCGGCTGGCGCCGAACGAAACCGCCCGCTTGACCGCGTATTCGCCCTCGATGACGTAGACGGCCCGCGATCCGCCCGAGCTCAGGTAGGGGCCGCGCGGCAGGAGCGTCGCGGCGGGCTTGGAGGCGACGAGGATCTCGCCGGAGGCCGTGGCGCCCGAGGCGAACTCCGGCGTCGGCCCGTCGAACGAGGCGACGAGCTGGACGGTCGTCCCCAGGTCGCTCGACGCGGCCGTCTCGCGGCCGACCGAGACCACCGTACCCGGGTAGGCCGTCCCGCCCACCGAGACGCTGATCTTCATGCCCGGCCCGACCCGCGACGCCGAGGCCTCCGGCAGGGAGAAGACGGCCTCGGGCTCGCCCGTATCGGCCACGGTCGCCAGGGCTGCGTTCCTGGCCACTACGTCGCCCTCGGCGGCCCGCCATGATAGAAGTCGGCCGGATAGCGGGCTCTTAAGCTGCAGCGCCGCGATCCTCGACTCGAGCGAGGCGCGGGTGGCGTTAAGAGTATCGATCTTGTCCAGGAGCGCGGCTCGCTGGAAGGCGTATGACTGCGCCGTCTCGCGCCGGCTGAGCTCGGCCAGGGCGAAGGCCTCCTCGGCCTCGAGCAGGGCCCGGTTCCTGTCGGCGACCTCCTTGGCGGTGCCGGTCCCGGCGGCCTCCAGCTCGCGGGCCCTGGCGAGCGCGGCGCGCGCGTCCTCGACGGCCCGCAGCTTCTTGGCCCCGTCTATCTGTTCGCGCTCCAAGGCGAAGCCGCGGTTCGAGTCCAGGACGGCGAGCTCCCGGCCGGCCGTCGCGATATCGCCCAGGGCCTTGGCCAGGCTATCGTCCAGCTCGGGGGCTTCGACGCGCCCGAGCACGACGGCCGGCGTCACCCAATCGCCGGGCTCGGCGATCCGCCGGGTGAGCGTCCCCGCCTCCGGGCTCAAGACGGCCCGCGAGCGCTTCATCTCCACGCTGCCCGACACTTGTATGACCTCGTCTATAGGGCCGATAGAGGCCGTCGCCTCGGTCCAGCCGCTTATAGCGCCGCCGGGGCGCGCCCCCAGAGCCAGCCATAGCCCGCCGAGCGCCGCCGCGCCGACGGCCAAAGCCGCGACGGCCCGCTTCGCGTCCCGCCCCGCCCCGGGCGGCTTCGGTTTATAGCCCTGTAAGATGGGCGCCGCATGATCCTTACCCATAGTCGCTCCTCGATCCCCGGTGGTTTCCATGGGCAGAGGATAGCGCCGACGCCGCGGCCGGTGGTGAAGACCGGGTAAAGGCTTTGTAAACGACGTAAAACAAGGGCCGTCCGAGCCACGCGGCTACGGCCCCTGACGGCCGGGCATGGTATAGTAGGCTCGTGATAACCGTAGGCAGGCCCCGCGCCGGGGCGCTCTTCATACTCCTCCTCCTTCCTATAGTCGCGGCCTCGTGGTTCGCCCTCTCGGACGCGTTCACGAAGGCGGCGTACGCCGACGCGGAGCGTAGCCTGGCGGCGCTCATGAACCAGGCCGACCGCTTGGCCTTCGACCTGGACTTGGAGCTATCGCTATTCGACAGCCTGCTGTCTCGCCGCAACGAGCGGGGTGAGTCGCCGCGGGCCGCGGCCGTCGCCGCGCTCGAGGCCTATCGGACCCTAGCCCGCTGGCCCGGCCTCCTACGCTCGCTCTATTTAGTCGAGCGCAGGGCGGGCGGCGCCACGAGCGCGAGCCTGATCGTCGACGCGAGCGGCAGGGCCGACGCCGCGGAGGCGGCGGGCGTGCTCGGCCATTATTCGGGCGATGAGAGCGTGGTCGGCCAGACTATGTTCCTGGCGCGCTCGGTGGTCTTCCGCGGGGAGCGCGACCCGGCCGATCAGGGGGCGAGTCGCTCGTGGGGGGCCGGCCTCGTCGTCGCCCTGATAGACGAGGCGGCGCTCCACGCCGCTATGGCCGAGCTCAGCGAGACCTACTTCGGCTGCGGGACGGCCTTCTCAGACTACGGCCTGGTCCTGCGCGACGCCCAAGGCGGCGTCCGCATAGGGACCGTCCCGTCCGAGCGCGAGCGCCCCGATTTCTCGCGGCCCCTCGTCCGCGATTCGGGCCGCTTCGACCTGCCCCGCTTCTACCTGAGCTTCGCCGGCGGCATCGAAAGCCCGCCGGACGGCGCGCCTAGCGGCGGACGCGCGGCGCTCGAGCTAGCCCCGCCCGAGCTTCCTCCCGGGACCCGCGTCGAGATACGGCGCCTGCCGGGGCCGGATGATGGATCGCCGGCCGCCCTCATCGATCGCTACCGATTCCAGATCATGGACGCGCGCGGATTTTGGAGCCTGGAGCTGTATCGCCGCGGCCTACCCCTGGCGGAGGCCGCGCTGCGCGACGCCCGTCTGTCCGCGTCGTGGTCGGCGGGGCTCCTGGCCCTGCTGTACGGCTGCATCATAGCCCTCTATTGGACGGCCAGACGCACCCGCGAGCTGGCGGCGCGCGAGCGCGCCTTCGTAGCCAGCGTTACCCACGAGCTGAAGACGCCCATCGCCGTCGCGCTGTCCGCCGGCGAGAACCTGGCCAAGGGCATCGTCGCCCCGGATCGGGTCGGCGCCTACGGCGAAGCGGTAGCCCGCGAGTCGCGCCGCCTGGCCGACTCGGTGGAGCGGCTCCTCCTCGTAGCCGGGCTCGAGGCTTCGGGCGACGGATCGGGCCGGCACGGGCGCGGCGAGGCTTTGGACCTAGGCGAGCTGGCGCGGGAGGCCGCCGCCGCGCTCGCCCCCCTGGCGAGCGAGCGGGGGGCGACGATCGAGTTGGAGCTCGACGCTCCCGGCGGCGTGCGCCCCTTGGCCGACGGCTCGCGGCCCCTCGTAGCCGCCGCGATTCAGGGCGTCATAGGCAACGCCGTGCGCTATGCCGGCGGCCGCATACGCGTCCGCGCCTGGGAGGAGCGCCGCGGCGGCCGGAAGTACGCGATCCTGCGCTGCGACGACGAAGGGCCGGGCATCAAGCGGGACGAGCGGCGCCGCGTCTTCGAGCCCTTCTACCGCGGCTCGGGAGCCTTGGCCTCCGGCTCGCCGGGCACCGGCATAGGCCTCTACCTGGCCAGGCGCTCGGCCCGCCTCTTCGGCGGGGACGCCCGGCTCGTCCACCCCGCGGGAGGGGGCCTGGGCGTGGAGCTGTCGTTCAGGAGCTACGTATGAGCGGACGCACGGTCCTCTTGGTAGAGGACGAGCCGGGGCTCGTCCTGACGCTAAGCGACCTCCTGGCCTCGGAGGGCTACGCCGTCGCGCACGCCGGGGATTTCCACGCCGGGCGAGCCGCGCTCGCCGATGGCGGCTGGGAGCTGGCCCTGCTCGACCTCATGCTGCCCGGCGGCTCGGGCCTAGAGCTCCTTAAGGAGCTGCGTGCCCGGGGCGACGGCAGGCCCGTCCTCGTGCTGACGGCGCGGGCGACCGTGCCCGAGCGCGTCGTGGGCCTTAAGCTCGGCGCCGACGATTACCTACCCAAGCCCTTCGATTCAATGGAGCTCCTGGCTCGGGTCGAGGCGCTCCTACGCCGGGCCGCCAAGGACGCGCCTTGGGCCGACCAGGCGGGGGCGCCAGGGAACCGGGGCGCCGCGATCATACGCTTCGGGGACGTCGAGATAGACGAGGACCGCGCGGAGGTTCGGAAGGCGGGGCTACGCCTGCCACTGACGGTGCAGGAGCAACGGCTCCTCTGCTTCCTCGCCGCCCACCCCGGCAAGACACTCTCGCGTGAGCGGCTCTTGGACGAAGTCTGGGGCTACGGCTCCGACGTGGCCAGCCGTACGGTCGACGTGCACGTCTCGTCCCTCAGGCAGAAGCTGGGCGACGACCCGGCCGATCCCCGTTGGATCGTGACCGTCCGCGGCTTCGGCTACCGCTTCGAGCCCTGAGGCCGCCGGCCGAGGGGGCCGCGACGGCGGCCGGCGCCTAGAACGCGCCGCCGGCGAGGATGGGGATGGCGACGAAGTTGCCTATCGCGCCGCCTAGGCTCGAGAGGAAGAACACGAGCAGGATATGCGTCACCTTGTTGCGGTAGAAGCCGCGGAGGCTCGTCGCGTCGTCGGCCAGGGTCTGGAAATCCTCGACGCGCGGCTTCCTAAGCCAGGCCTCGGTGACGCCGGAGAACAGCCCTACCGCCACGAGCGGGTTCAAGGTGGCGATAGGCGCGGCGGCGAAGGAGACGAGTACGGTCAGGGGATGGGCCAGGCAGAGCAGGCTGCCGACGGCGGCCAGGGTGCCGTTCAGGGCGACCCAGCGGAGGACCAAGGCTAGGCTCGCCTCTGCACCAGAGTTAACAAATCCTAACATTATCAAACCGACGATGACGGCCGGCACTAGCCAGCCGGCCGAGCGGGCGAAGAGACCGGGCTTGGGGAGCCTATCGAGCTCCGACACGTCGACGCCGGCCTCGCCGGCGGCCATGCGGCGGAGCCAAGCCTCGACGCCCGGCGCGTGCCCGGCGCCGATCACCGCCACGAGGCGATCCCCGGGCGCGGCCCAGATCTTAGCCGCAAGGTAGCGGTCGCGCTCGTCGATCAGGGTCTCCTTGACGCCGGGTAGGTAGTCGGCCAGCTCGCCCATCATCTGATCCAGCTCCGAGCGCTCCTTGAGCCTCTCGATATCCTCGGCGCTCGGCTCCTCGCCGAAGAACGCGCTCTCCACGAGCTGACCGAGGAGCTTAGCCTTGTTCCAGAAGTTGGACGCGCCCCAGGCGCGGCGCAGGGTGGTCTGGACGTCGCGGTCGCAGAAGCTATAGGGGATGCCGGCGGCCTCGGCGGCGCGGACGGCGGCGACCATCTCGGCGCCCGGCTTCACGCCGGCGTCGGCGCCCATGCGCCGCTGGAACGACGAGAGGGCCAGGTTGGCTAGGAGGAGGAAGGCTTTGCCTTCCTTGATGACCTTGACGACGTCGGTCTTCCGCCACGCGTCGGCCTGGCTGATGGAGCGCCAGCGCGCCTCGTCCAGCTCGACGCAGACGCGGTCGGGCGATTCGGCGGCTATCACGGCGGCCACCTCGTCGACGCTCTCCTGGGAGACGTGGGCGGTGGCGACGAGGACGACCGTCCGGCCGGCCAGCTCGAGCTTGGTTACCGTGTCGGCCACGCTACTGCCCCAGCCTCTTCAAATCGGCCTCCGCCAGGCGGCGCTCTACGGTGCCGACGCGGTTCTCGTCGTACGACATCTGAATGAAGCGCATGCCTAGCTCGGCCCTGCCGCGCCCGACCCAATACGCGCCCAGGTAATAGAGGAGGCTCGCCTTGGTATCCAAGCTCCGCGTGCGGTTGATCTGGAGCTCCAGCTCCGAGCTCATGTCCGTCTGGTCGAAGACCAGGCGCATGGCCAGCCAGTAGCCGGGGTAGGTCTCGCGGTTGATCCTGGGCAGGGCCCTGGACGCGTAGTCCTTGGCCGCACGCGCCTGGCCGGCCCGAAGCAGAGAGACGCCGGCCGCCACGTAGTACTCGGGGTGGTTCGGCGTCGCGGCGGCGGCCTTGTCGAAGGCGGCGTGGGCCTCCTGCCAGCGGCCGAGCCGGTAATTGAGCGCGCCGATCGACTCGAACGAGAACCAATAGTCGGGTTGGAGCCTAGCCACCTGCGCATAATCGGCCAGGGCCTCCTCGTCGCGGCCGGCCTGCTCGCGTATGCTAGCCCGGTAAACATAGGGAAGGAAGTACGAAGCGTTAAGCTCGATGGATTTAGACAGATCCGCCTCGGCCAAGGCCGCGCGGCCGGTATCGAAATAGAGGATGCCGCGCTCCAGGTAGGTCCATGCCGACTGCGGGGCCAGGCGGATGGCCTCGTCGAGCTCCGCCTCGCACTCGGCGTAGCGGCCGAGCTCGTAGAGCACGCGGCTGCGATCCAGGCGCACGATGGCGTCGTTCGGGGCGGCGGCGACGGCGCGGTCCAGGCTGGCCAAGGCCCCGCGCTGGTCGCCGCGCCTAAACTGGGCGCGCGCCAGGCCCACGAGCGCGTCGGGGAAGTCGGGCGCGGCGGCCAAGGCCGTGCGGTAGGCTTCCTCGGCCGCGCGATAGTTCTTGGCGTCGTAATGGAGGCCGCCCATCGAGACGTTCGCCTCCGCATGCCGGGGGTCGACCGTAAGGATTTGATCCAGGATGGCGCGCTGGGCGCGCGCGTCGCCGGCGAAGCGCTCGATCTCGGATTGCAATAGGAGCGCGGGCAAGGCCTCCCGGGCTTCGAGTCCGTCGGCCGCGGCCCTGGCCAGCGCGCGCGCCTCGCCGAGCCGATCCATGGACAGGAGGATGGACGCCCTGAGCAGCGGATAATCGCGGTTCTCTGGCCACGCGGCAGCCAAGGCCTCCAGGCGGCCGAGGGCCTCGTCCATACGCCCGCCGGACAGGAGGCCGTGGATAGCCTCCAGCTCGAGCCTGGCCTTCTCCTCCGGGCTCGGCTCGACCGCCGGCTCGACGATAGGCTCGGGCGGGGTCGGGCGCGGCGGCGCGACGGCGCAGGAGGCGGCGAAGAGGGCGAGTGCGGTCGCCGAGGCGAAAGCCGCCGCTCGGGCGATTCGAATATGTCGTCGTTCCATCGTTACTCCGAAAATGCGCTGGCTCGGTAGGGTTACACCCTAGCCGCAACGGGCTCCTTTAATCAACGGCGCGACGCGACGATCAGTCGCGACGCTCCGTTGGCAAAGCGGCCCGAAACGTATAGTATCGGCTCCTATGAGAATCGGCGCTTTCGGCAAAGGCTTGATCGTAACGCTCGGATATATCGCGGCATTCGTCGCCCTCGTCCTCCTGCAGTTCCCCTCCGCGGGACCGGTGAGCTTGGCCGCCGGGGGCGTCAGCCTCCGGGCTATCGTGGACGAGGAGGAGGGCATACGCTCGCTGGAGCTCCAGTCGACGGCCCTGCGCCTCGTCCTTTCCGAAGGCGAGGCCCTGGAGTACCTGGACCAGGCCAACAAGCGCCATAGCGCCCGTCCGCTCTCCTTCGAGCAGCTGCAGGACGGCTTCTCTATCCGCTTCGACGACGGATCGACCTTGACCGTGCGCGGCGAGGGCCAAGGATCGAACTGGGGCCTCTCGACCCCCATACCCGTCATCTCGGCCAGCCTGCCTTTCTCGGCCGCCCGGGGCACCAAGCTCCTGCCGCCCAACGACGAGGGCCAGCTGAGGATAGAAAGCGCCGGCAAGCCCTACCTGATCAGGGGCCTCGCGGCCGACGCCTCCGGCCGGCTCGCCTTCCAAACCGACCGGGGCCGGGTCCGGCCCGTGAGCGCCGGGCCCGAAGAGGCCCGGCCGGCCGAGCAGCGCCTCGTAGCCCAGGCCCCCATGGATCCGCAGGCCTGGCAGGCCCTCTTGGCCGCCTGGCAGGACAAAGCCTGGGCCTGGGTCTCCGGCGATCGCCTCGACGCCGAGGGCGGCTCGTGGCGGCAGGCCGGCGGCGGCCTGGCCTTCGACGAGCCCAGCCTTATAGCCTTTATGTCCGAGGCCTATCGCCGCGGCGCCTTCGACCGCGCGGCCTCGCTGGCTGCCGCGGTCAGGGCCAGGTCCTTAGACCGCGTGAGCTGGCGCTCCATGCCCTATGTCGGCCGCAGCGCTACCGCGATGGCGGAGTTCGAGGAATCCAGCCTGGCGGCCACCAAGGAGGCCGAGCGGAGGCTGCAGGCCAGGTCGCCCGAGCTGTTCTACGAGCCGGGCGTCATAGGCCTCCTCTTCGACCGCTCCCCCTACGCCCTGGCGCAGGAGGCCATGGCCTTCGCCGCGAGCGCCGACTTCTCGTCGGCCGGGCCGGCCAACACGGTACGGCTCCTCAGGGCCTACCTGGACGCCAAAGCCTACCTGCCGGACGACAGGAACCCCCTGGCGCGGGTCACCGAGCTGGCCGACAAGGTCCTCTCGCCGGCCGTGCGCAAGGCCGAATCGGGCTTCTACCTCGTAACCGGGCCGGACGGCCAGGCGGACACGGCCCTGAACCTGGAAGCCGGACGCGTCCTCGTCGCCTTGGGCGAGGCCGTGGGCAAGCCCGTCTATATAGGCCTGGGCCAGAGCCTGGTGAAGACCATACTCGACGGCGCCGGGCCCGACGGCAGCGCGGCGCGATCCTTCACCCTGCGCGACGGCGTGGCCGTCCCCTCCGGGGCGCGCCTGACCGCCGCCGAACTCTATCCGCTGGCGGCCGTATCGCCCTATCTGCCGCGCGCGGCGAGCTTCTTCAAGGAGCTCGGCCCCGGCGTCTGGGCTTGGACGATCAGCCCGGACCTGACGCTCGACGTGACCGCCGAGCTCGTGACGTTCAAGGCCGGTTTCCGGGTAGGCTACTCGCATTACCTGGCGCTCTACGGCGTCAAGCCTTTCAGCCGCATACAGCTGTACGGCCTCAACTACAACATGGACCCCGGCTTCGAGAACTACAACGCCTCAGGATATTTTTATAAGCGGGCAGCCGGCGCCATGTACGTGAAGTTGCGCCATCGCGATCCGGTCGAGGAGATCAGGCTCTTCAATTAACGCGGCCGCCTGCGGCGGCGGCTCGCCGCCGCGGCGGCGCTTGCCGCGCGGCGGGCGCGTCTGCTAGTATGGGACATGCGCATAGAGCTACGTTACAAGGATATAAGCCTGGACGGCAGGGCCCACGGCTTGGCCGAGAAGCTGTCGCGGCGCTTAGGCGCGAGCCTAGGCGTCGCCGTCGTCGACGCGATCATACCGAGCGCGCCCGTGTCCCCGGACCGGGCGCGCTCGCGCTTTATAGACCCCGTCGCCCAGGAGCCGGCTATCGGGGAGCCGGCGGCGGCCGCCCTCGGCTTGGCCGGCTGGTCATGGCTTATCGAGGTAGCTTGGAAGCCCGGCGTCACCGACACCCTGGCCATCACCGCCCGCGAGGCCCTGCGGCTCTCCGGCGACGAGGCCCCGCCCCTGGCCACCGCGCGCCAGTACCTGCTCTACGGCGAGCTTACGCCCGAGGCGGCCGCCCGGGCGGCCGCGCTCCTCCATAACCCCCTCGTGCAGCGGGCGACCGTCATCTCGGCCGCCGAATGGGCCGCCGGCGCGCGGCCGCCCGAGGCCTACCCGGCCCCCGAGCTCCATGATCTGCCCGAGCCAGAGCTCTTCGACCTGGCGAACATGGACGACGCGGCCCTGGAGCGCCTGTCCACGGAGCGGCTCTTGGCGCTCAGCCTGCCCGAGCTGCGCGCGCTACGCGCCTACTACGCCGACCCGAAGACCGCCGAGGCCCGCCGCGCGCGCGGCCTGCCGCCGGAAGCCAGCGACGTGGAGCTAGAGATGGTCGCCCAGACCTGGAGCGAGCACTGCAAGCACAAGATCTTCAACGCCGACATAGAATACGCCGAGGACGGCGGCCGGCCGGAGACCGTCTCCTCGCTCTTCAAGACCTACATCCGCGCGACCACCGAGGAGCTGGCCCCCCGCAAGCCCTTCCTGCGCTCGGTCTTCACCGACAACGCCGGCGTGGTGC
>CALKWG010000374.1 GCA_938004315.1 uncultured Spirochaetaceae bacterium | reverse complement strand
GGGCCGTCGAAGGCGGCATACGGAGCGTGGCGACGGCCCTGGAGGGCGCGGCGCGCGACGCGGGGGCTCACCTTCACCTGGGAACCGAGGTAGAAGCCATACTAGCCGAGCCGCGGGGCGGTTTCGCCGCCCGAGGCGGCGCGACGGCCGGCGGCCGGGCTCAAGTCGCGGGGATCCGCGTCGGCGGCCGAGAGCTACCGTACGACATCGTCGTGAGCGACGCCGACGTCCTATCCACGTACCGCCGGCTTCTCAACGCCCCGGACGCGCCCGAGGCCAAACGCTATGAGCGCCTCGAGCCTTCGTCGTCGGGCCTCGTCTTCCTCTGGGGTATCAAGGCTAGCTTCCCCGAGTTATCGAGCAATAACATTTTCTTTAGCGGCGATTATCGCGCCGAGTTCCAGGCCCTCTTCGCGGAGCCTCCCGCCCGCCGGGGCGCCGGCGCGCCGGCGGCCGAAGCGTCCCGGGGCTGGCCGGGCCCCGAGCTTACGGTCTACGTAAACGTCACGAGCAAGACCACGCCGACGGACGCGCCGCCGGGGGGAGAGAACTGGTTCGTCCTCGTGAACGCGCCGCGCAACGCCGGCCAGGACTGGGCGCCCATCGCCGCGGAAGTCCGGCGACGCGTCCTCGAGCGCCTATCGAGGGGGCTCGGCCGCGAGCTCGAAGCGCTCATCGAGGTCGAGCGCATCATGACGCCCGCCGATATCGAACGCGACACCGGAAGCACCTACGGTAGCCTCTATGGTATCGCGTCCAACGATCGGCTCTCGGCTTTCTTTAGGCACCCTAACCGCTCCCGTCGTATACGGGGGCTCTATTTCTGCGGCGGTAGCGCCCACCCCGGCGGGGGCATGCCCTTGGCCCTGCTTTCGGGCAGCCTGGCCGCCGAGTTAGCGAGGAAATATGGCAAAGATTAAGATTAAGAAAAGCGGCCTTCTGGCGGCAGCCCGACGGCGCGCGGACGAGCTGGGCTACGCCCGGGTAATCATAGGCCTCTTGTGCATCCTCTTCGCCGTCGGGACCGGCGCGCATCTCTATAGGCCGACCCTGCCCTACATGCTCGCCCTGACCCCTTGGTTCCTCCTAGCCTGCGGCTTCGCCGTGCTCCTCCCGAGCCTGGGTTCGGGAGGGCTGCGCTTCGGGCTGTGGGTGGCCGTCACCTACGGCCTGACCTTCTTCCTCGAGGCCCTGGGCGTGGCGACGGGCCTGGTCTTCGGCGAGTACGTCTACGGCCCGACCTTAGGGCTTTCGGCCTTCGGCGTCCCCCTGGTCATCGCCTTCAATTGGGTACTCGTGGTCTACGGCGCGACGCGCATGGCCGGGCGGCTCCTGCGCTCGGATCTCCTCGTCGCCGTCCTCACGGGCCTCATCGCCACGGCTTTCGATTGGGTCATGGAGCCCGTCGCCATACGCTTGAACTACTGGACCTGGGCCGGCGGCGACATCCCGATGCAGAACTACGCCGCCTGGTTCGCCATAGCCTTGATCTCTTCGTACCTCTACCGCAAGGCGGTTCGGCGGCCGGCGACCGGCGGCGGCCCGTCCGGTCCCGCCGGCACCCTGGCCGGCGCGTACGTGATCATCCAGGCGGTCTTCTTCGGGCTCCTCAGGGCCGGTTGGGCGCTGGGGCTCTAGGGATCTCAGGCTGGCCGTCGGCCCGACGGGCTCGGCCAGCGGAGCCGACGCCGGCGATGAGCCGCAGCGAGGCTAGGCTTCCCCCGAGCGCCTCGATTGAGTACCATTATCGCTTATAAAGGAGCGACGCATGCTTGAGTACTTCACGGCGGCCAAAGGCAGGGTCGCCGCGGCCATAGAGAAGGCGCTGGCCAGCGCCTCCGCTGGCTACGACGCCGTCTCGCCCGGCATCGGGGCCGACGCCGCGCGCCGCCTGGCCGAGTTCAGCTCCCGCGGCAAGATGATACGCGGCTGCCTCGTCAGGCTCGGCTACGAGCTGGCCGCGGGCCGCGGGCCGAGCGGCGACGACGAAGCCGCGCTCGACCGCGCCGGCGCCGCCATGGAGCTTTTCCAGTCGGGCCTGCTCGTCCACGACGACATCATGGACCGCGACCGCGTGCGCCGCGGCTTCCCTACCCTGCACGTCGGCTACGAGGAGGCCCTGCGCGAAGGCGGCTACGACGACCCGCCGCACTACGGAGAGGCGCTCGGCATCTGCTCAGGCGACCTGGCCTATTTCCTGGCCTTCCGACTCCTAGGCGAACTGCCCATCGCCCGGGAGCGCGCGCTTTCAGCCTCGCGCATAGCCGCCTCGGAGCTCTGCCTGGTGGGAATCGCGCAGATGCAGGACGTAGCTAACGGCGCCCTGCGGCCCGGCGCGACCAATCCCTTCCGCGACGCCCCCGCGGAGCCCGGCGAGGCGGACGTCATCCGCCTCTATCGCTACAAGACCGGCCGCTACACCTTCAGCCTACCCTTGGCGCTCGGCGCGGCCATAGCCGGGGCGTCCGACGAGACGCGGGAAACCCTCGAAGCCGCCGGCGAGGAGCTCGGCGTACTGTTCCAACTCAAGGACGACGAGCTCGGGCTCTTCGCCGACGAGGCCGAGCTCGGCAAGCCCGTCGGGGCCGACCTCCGCGAAGACAAAAAGACGCCCTTCAGGCTACGGCTCATGGCCAAGGCCAAAGGGACCGACCGCGATCGCCTCTCCGGGATCTTCGGAAACCGGAAGGCCGGCGCGGCCGAGCTGAGCTACGTCCAAGACGCGCTCGAGCGCTACGGCGTGCGGGCCGAGCTCCGCGCCGAGATGGAAGGCTACGCCAGGCGGGCCGTGGACGGCTTGGCCGCCGTATTAAGCGCGACGACGCCCGCCGCGGCCGCGGCTTGGCGCGAGCTCGTCGCCTACAGCCTGGAGCGCCGATCGTGAGCGGCTCCGCCCTACCGGATGGATTTAGGAAACAGGCGCCGACGGAGCGCAAGGCCCTCTGGGAACGGCTCTACTTCGACGGGGCCGAGGCCGCCGCGGCCGGCAACGCCGGGGCCGAGGCCCTCGAGCTTTCGGACCTCCTTGTAGAGAGCGCGGTCGGCGCCCTGACGCTGCCCCTCGGGATAGCCCAGGGTTTTTTGATAGACGGGCGACGCTACGACCTGCCGCTGGCGGTCGAGGAGCCGTCGGTCATCGCGGCCGCCGGCTACGCGGCGCGCATCGTCGCCGAGGGCGGCGGCTTTATCACCGAGGCCGACGAGCCGCTCATGGAGTCGTACATCTACCTGGAGGGCGTCTCCGCGGCGGGCGAGGCACGGCTTGCCTCGGACGGGGCCGAGGCCCGCATACGGGCGGCCCTAGGCGCGATCCAGGGCTCCCTCGAGCGGCGCGGCGGCGGCTACCGGGGCCGGCGGGTCTATCGCCTCCCGGAGACCGGCCTCGTCGCCCTTGAGCTCAGCGTCGACGTGCGCGACGCTATGGGCGCGAACATCCTCAATACGGCCGCCGAGACCGTGAAGCCCCTGGCCGAGGAGCTATCGGGCGGCACGGCGCTCATGTGCATCCTGTCCAACGCCTCGCCGCGCCGGCTGGCCAGAGCCCGCTTCGAGCTACCCCTGGCCGCCCTCGCGCCCTACGCGCGCGGCTTCGACGCCGAGGAGGCGGCGCGCCGAGTCGTCTTGGCCTGGCGCCTAGCCGACGAGGACCCGGCCAGGGCGGTGACCCACAACAAAGGCATCATGAACGGCGTCGCCGCATTCGCCCAGGCGACGCTCAACGACACGCGGGCCGTCGAGGCGGCGGCCCACGCCTGGGCCGCGCGGGGCGGTCGCCTGCGCTCGCTCTCGCGCTATGAAGTCGCGGACGGGTCGCTACGCGGCTCGATCGAGCTGCCCTTGGCCCTGGGGGCGGTAGGCGGCTCGGTCGACCTGCACCCCGCCGGCAAGGCGGCCCTGCGGCTCCTAGGGAATCCCGATTCGCGCGCCTTGGCCAGGATCGCGGCGGCCCTCGGCCTGGCCCAGAACTTCGCCGCCGTACTGGCCCTGGTCACCGGCGGCATCCAGAAGGGCCATATGCGCCTGCACGCCGCCCGCCTGGCCTATAAGGCCGGCGCGCGCGGGGACGCGGCTAGGCGCGCCGCCGATATCATCGCCGCGGGCGGCGCCTATACCTTAGCGGCCGCCGAGGCCGCCGTAGCCTCCCTGCGGGCCGGGGCCGAATCGTGAACGCCGTCCGCGTCAGGACCTCGCCGAGCCTGGCCCTGGTTAAGTACTGGGGCAAGCTGGAGGGGCCGCATAACCTCCCGGCCACGACCAGCGTCGCCCTGACCCTGGCCGGGCTCGACACGACCACGACGGCGCGCTCGGCCGGCCGCGGCGCCGGGGCCGCCGACCAGGTCATGCTCGACGGCGAAGATCGGAAGAGCGTCGTGTAGGGAAAGAGTGTAGATCTCGGTGG
>CALKWG010000373.1 GCA_938004315.1 uncultured Spirochaetaceae bacterium | reverse complement strand
GCTAGCTCTATGCGTCGGCCGCCGGCGCGCTTGGCGCGGTACATCGCCTCGTCGGCCAGGCGGAAGAGGCCGTCTTGGTCGCGCGCGTGGTCGGGATAGAGCGCGACGCCTATGCTGGCGCCGACGCGGAGCTCGGCGCTCTCGTAGGCCACGGGCTCCTCGATGGCCGCCAGGAGCTTGGAGGCGACGACGGCGGCGGCCTCCGGGCCGGGGACGTTCTGCAGGAAGGCTACGAACTCGTCGCCGCCGATGCGACCGGCCCTATCCGAGCCGCGGAGCGTCCCCCTTATCCTGGTAGCCAGCGCTTTCAGGAGCTCGTCGCCGGCGGCGTGGCCGTGCAGGTCGTTCACCGGCTTGAAGCCGTCCAGGTCGATGAAGAGTATGGCCAGGCCGCTCCGTTCGCGCGCGGCCAGGTCCAGCGCCTGGCCGAAGAGGCTGGCGAACAGGGCGCGGTTGGGCAGGTCGGTCAGGCCGTCGTGCTGGGCCAGGTGCTTGATGATCTCGGCCTGCTCGCGCCGCTCGGTGATGTCGATGGAGACGCCGAGTATGGCCGGCTCGTCCCAGTCCGGATGCTTATACGGTATCTTGGTGGTCTGGAACCAGCCCGGGGTATGGTCCGGCCGCGGGCCGCGCTCCTCGGGGACGAAGAGCGGCCTGCCGTTCGCCAGCACCGCGCGGTCCTCGTCGATATAGCGCCGCGTCTCCTCCTCGGTCGCCCCGTAGTCCAGGTTCGTCTTTCCCACGACCTCCTCGGGGGAGCAGCCGAAGATGCCGGCGAAGGCCTTATTTGCCAATATGAATCGTCCCCTGCCGTCCTTGGCGTAGATATAGGCCGGGATGGTATCGATGACGAGCCGCAGGTGGTCGGCGTAGCTTTCGAGCTTGGCGCTTAGGGCCGAGAGCTCGGCCTCGCGGGCTCGGAGGCGCCGGTTGAGCGATACGAGCTTGGCGTAGGCGAGGCTACCGACCGAGCCTACGAGTACGAAGGCGACGAGGGCGAAGACGGTAGGCCGGTAATCGACCCAGGCGCGCGCCTCGATGGAGATATAACGGTTGATGGCGGCTTGGACGTCGTCCGGCGTCACGGAGGCGACTGCCTTATCCAAGATGTCTCGTAGCTCAGGCCTAGACTTCACGACGCCGAAGCGGAACTGATTAGTGAAGTCCGGATATTGCCCGGATATCTTCAGGTCGAAGAGGCCGTCGCGCCGAAGGACGTAGGCCGCCATGGTCAGTGAGCGTAGGGGCATGTCGGCGCGTCCGTCCTGCACCATGCGGAAGGCCTCCTCCTCGCTCGGCGCGGTGACGACGCGTAGATTAGGATAGCGCCGACGGATGTGCTCCTCAAGGCTGGTGCCTTCGGGGAAGACCACGGTCTTAGCGCCTAGCCCGGCCGGGTCGGCTATGAAGTCCTGATCCTGGCGGGTGACGAAGACGTTCGGGTCGACGAAGTACGGCTCGGTAAATAGGAGCCATTCCTCCCGCGCCGGGCTACGGTTCAAGAAGGCGAGGACCGGCGCTCCGCCGCTCCGGGCTAGCTCAAGGCTAGCCGACCAATCCGGCGTCTTAACGATTTCGACCTCGAGGCCTAGGCGCTCGGTCATGATCTTGATCAAGTCGGCCGCGATGCCCTTGAACGCGCCGCTTTGATCGATCCATTCATACGGCTTCCAATCGGGGTCGACCGCTATGCGTATGGGCCCGAGCGCCGCCAGGTAGGCGCGCTCATCGTCGTTCAGGGC
>CALKWG010000372.1 GCA_938004315.1 uncultured Spirochaetaceae bacterium | reverse complement strand
GCTTCGGCCGCCGGCGCGCCTGACGCGAGCGCGGCCAGGGCGAAGACGGTGAACCAGACGGCCCCGACCACGGCCAAGTACGCGCCGCGGCCGGAACCGTCGCTCGATTGCTTCTTGAAGATGAAGTCGTTCACCCCGGCGAAGATGAGGCTCGCCAGGGCGAAACCTACGCCCGGCGACATGGCGTAACGCGGCGGGGCATGCGCTACCGGACCCTCAGGCCTTGTCCAGGTCCGGCCGGTGCTTGGCGAAGCATTCGGGGCAGATGCCGTGGCTAAATTCGGCGGATGATCGATCCTCGATGTACTCTTCGAGCCGTTTCCAATCGTCCCGCTCGTCGCGGATCTTCTTGCAGTACGAGCAGATGGGCAGTATGCCTTCCAGGGTGCGGACTTGGTTCTCGAGCTTCTCCGCCTCGGCCCTCATGCCGTCTACGATCATGGCGACCATGCCGAAGTAGGTCAGCATGTGAAAGCCTATAAGGAAACCGAAGAACAGGAAGCTGTCGTACTGAATGACGATGGAGCTCACGACATAGCCCGCCCAGAGCATCAGGCTGATGCCGGCTATATGGATCCCTGAACTCCCGCCCTTGTCCCGAGCGCGGATGAGGAGGAAGCCTCCGATAAAGAATACCAGCGCGCGAAGCGATTTGAGCAATACGCCGGATAGTTGTTGGTCATTCCGAGCGAGCGCGATGGAGAAGGCCCAGGCGCCGATCCATCCGGCGACGATGAGCGCCGTAGCTTTTCGATTGAGTAAATTCGATGAGAAGCGAAGCGCTCCGTATACGAGCAGTAAGAATCCGGCGACGTGGAAGATCTCCCCAGCCAGATAGTACAGTAGCGGGTTCAAATCGATGCGGCCGGACCAGAAATAGAAACCGATCGCGTTCGATAAGGCGCTCAAGGCCCACGAGAGGATCGCCTTGTTGCCGGCGTAGACGTGATTCAAGAAGATAAAGCCCCCGGCTACGCAGAGGAAGAGAGCGGCGTAGCTAGCATGGGTTTGATGAATCTGGTTAAACGCTATGGTCATCTCCATGAACCTTTCTAGATGGATTTTATCATATATCGAGTCGGCGGCGTAGGCTCGGGCTGAGAGGATTTGGTCTTCAGTCGCGCGCGTCCTGCGCGCTCCTTACGAC
>CALKWG010000371.1 GCA_938004315.1 uncultured Spirochaetaceae bacterium | reverse complement strand
TCCAGGCCAGGTAGCCGGCCAGGTCCTCCACGACGATGTCCTGCTTGGCGCCGAAGCCGCCGCCCACGCGCTCCTTGACGATGCGGACCTTGTTCTCGCTGATGCCGATCACGCGGGATACGATGCGGCGCACGTGCCAGGGCACCTGGGTGGAGGCGTGAATGACTAGGCGCCCGGCGTCGGTCTTGGCGTAGACGACGTGGGGCTCCATGGGCGTGCACTGCACGCGGTTGCCCTTGTACGAGCGCTCGATGATGACGTCCGCCTCGGCGAAGCCCGAGTCCAAGTCGCCGATGCCGTCGGCCACGCTGGCCGCCAGGTTGCGGTGCGGGTCGGCGTGCAGGGGGAACTGGTAGATGATGGGGTCGTCGCGGCCGTCGCCCTTCACCGAGCTGCCGGCGGGAGGATCGCCTACGACGTAGGATACCTCGCCGCGGTGCACGATGGGCGCGGCGGCGTCGCCCGCGGCGAAGGCCTCGCCGGCGGCCCTGGCCTCCGCGATGGACAGGACTGGCTTTAGGACTTCGTACTCCACCTTGATCGCGGCGAGCGCCGCGCGGGCGTCCTCCAGGGTCTCGGCCAGCACGGCCGCGACGCGGTCGCCCACGTAGCGGACCTTGCGCGGGAACATGCGCTGGTCGTGGGGGCTGGGCTCGGGGAAGCCCTGTCCCGCGGTGGTGTACACGAGGTCGGGGCAGTTATCCTTGCATAACACTTTGATGACGCCGGGCATGGCCTCGGCGGCGGAGATGTCCACGCGCCTTACGTAGGCGTGGGCGTGGGGGCTCCCGAGCACGAGGAGGTGGCAGGCGTCCGCGGGGACGCGGTCCTCCACGAAGGCACGCTCGCCGCGCGCCAGGGCCGCGGCATCGACCTTCTCTCGGTCCTTGCCCACGTGGCGGTGCCCCGGGCTGAACTCCGGCGCGGCGGCCTCGGCGTAGGCCGGGTCCTTGAGGCGGCGGCTCGCGATGCGGGCGGCGTTGTAGAACTGCTCGTAGCCGGTGCAGCGGCAGAGCGTGCCCGACAATGCGTCGCTGATCTCATCCTCGCTCGGTTCGGACGAGCGCTCGAGGAGCTCGTGCAGGGCCAGGGCCACGGCCGGCGTGCAATAGCCGCATTGGACGCAGGCGGCGTCGATCAGGGCCTGCTGCACGACGCCGAGCTTGCGCTCGCGGGAGTAGTAGTCGACGGTCTTAACATCGCGGCTTTCGGCCTGAGCCGCCAGGATCTGGCAGGAGTTGACCAGGGCGCCGTCCAGGCGCACGGCGCAGAGCCCGCAGGAGCCCTCGCCATCGCAGCCGTTGCGAACGGAGACGATGCCCTTAGCGCGGAGCGCCTCGAGCAGGGTCGTCCCCGGCTCGCAGGATAGACGCGTAGGGCGGCCGTTCAGGGTTAGGTTTACGTTCATTCTAAGACCTCCGCGTGGTGGAGCGCGTCCGCCAGGAGCGCCGCGCCGCGCGCGCG
>CALKWG010000370.1 GCA_938004315.1 uncultured Spirochaetaceae bacterium | reverse complement strand
GCCCCTCCAGGTCGAAGAACTGATCGGTGACGTCCTGGGCGCTCAGGCTGCGCGAGAGGGTCCGTCCCCGTCCGGCGAAGGCGTCCATGAGCGGCTCGAGCGCCGCTACGGGTACGCGGAGGGTGAGCCAGACGCCGTCGCCGTCGGCCCGCTTCTCGGCCGCGTAGCCGCCGGCGGCTGCCGCCGCGGCCTCGGCGGCGACGGCGGCCTCCTCGGCGGCCTTGGCATCGGCCGTCTCCACGGTCATGCTCGCGGTATAGACGAGCTTGCGGCCGGCCGGCGAGGCTTGCGGTTCGGGCGCCGGCTGATTCGCCCCGCCCGCCTGCGAGGGCGCGGCGGCGAGCTTCATGGCCGCGCCGCGCGCGGCGCCTTCCATGGGAGCGGTCTCGGCGGCGAAATCCGCGTAAGCTAGGCTTGCGGAGTCCTTGGCGCAGGAGGCGAGCGCGAGGCCCGCGAGGACGAGCGCGACGGCCGCCGAGGCGGCGCGCGCGGGACGGGATGCGATAGCTGTCATGATTTCTCCTTAAGAGGCTACTCCTCGAGCCAGCCGTAGCCGGGCACGAGCCGCGGAGCTTTTACGGCCGGCGACGGCGAAGGGCGCTCCGACCGCGCCGGCGAGGCGGCGGCGGGGCGTCGTTCATAGTATTCCACGTTCCACAGGAACAGCCCGCGGGCGGGCGCGGTAGCGCCGGCCCGCGAGCGATCGCCGGATTCCAATATAGCGCGCATGGCGCCGTCTTCAGCCCCCGAGCGCTCCAGCTCGATCAGGGTGCCGACGAGTGAACGGACCATGCGCCAGAGGAAGGCGTTGGCGGCCACGTCGAAAACCAGGTACTCGCCCTCGGCGTAGAAGGCCGCATGGTGTAGGTATCGGTAGCGGTGCTCGCTCGGGTCCTTAGCGGCGGCGAAGGCCGTACAATCCAGCTCCCCGCGCAGGCAGGAGGCCAGCCGGTTCAGGCGCCGTAGGTCGGGCGCGGCGGGCAGGCGCCAGGCGTAGCGGTCGCGATGCGGTAAGGCTCGCGTCGAGGCGTAGAAATAGTACTTATAACGGCGGAGCCGCGCGTCATAGCGGGCGTGGAAATCCGGATGCGCCTCGGCGCTCTCCAAAATGCGGACGTCCGGAGGCAGGTGCTTGTTCAAGGCCGGGGCGTAGCGATCGGCGGGGATGCCGGCTATATCGCTGTAGAAATGGGCGACCTGGCCGGCGGCGTGCACGCCCGAATCGGTGCGGCCCGCCCCCTGTATGCCGAGCTCGCGGCCGTGCATGATCGCTAGCGCCCGTTCAAGCTCCTCCTGCACCGAGCGCTGCCCGAGCTGCCGCTGCCAGCCGGAGAACTCGGTGCCGTCGTAGGCCAGGGTCAGGCGGATGGTCCGCCTACTCATCGTCGCTATCGTCCTGCAGCTCGAGCTTCAGCCGGTCGTACAGCTCCCGAGCCTTGTCGAGCAGGGGCCCGGGTTTGGATTTGGTCTTCTTACCCAAGCCGAACATGCGCGCCACGGCTATCTTGGACTCGCCCAGGCGGCGGAGGCGCGCCTCGTGGTCCTCGCGCGGCCCGTATTTCAGCTCCAAGATGGCGCTCATGTAGAGGACGCCTTCATGGCCGTAGTTCTTATCGGTATCCGGCCCGAGGTTGCGCGCCGCCGAATAGGGCTCCTTGCCGCTCTGCTCGCGCTCGAGCGCCACCCGGTAATAGAAGCGGGCCTTGCGATAGAACAGCCCCGCGACGTAGTCCCAGTTCTCATTCGGCGACTTCTTATGCAGGTCGCCGCATAGCCAGGCGGCTCGTAGCGCGGCCAGTGCGGACTTAATCGTGGGCGAGAAGTCCTTGCCGGCGTGCTCGTAGCACATCATGGCCAGGTAGTAGCTGGCGGCGCCTTCGAGGAGGCCGCGCTGGCCTTGGTAATCCAGGCCGGAGAAGATCTTCTGAACCTCGTCCACCCGGTGCTCGATGCGCTCGCGTAGCACCGGGGCGAGCTTCGTAGCCATGGGCATGAAGTCGGGCCTGAAGGCGGCGGTGAAGCAGGAGGGGCAGACCTCGATCTCGTAGATCAGGGGATACACCTCGCCGAAGGCGTGGAGCGGCTTATAGGTCCGATGGAGTTCGTCGGTCAGCTCGTCCGCGTTGACGCGCCCGGAGAAGAGCTCTTCGCGCTTAAAGGACGCGTCGCAGACGGGGCATCGCGTCGCCTCCTTGGCGTAGAAGCTTACCTTGCGCTCCTTATCGGGCTTCTTCGTAAGCTGGGGTCGTAGCACCTTAGTCCTCCAAGACGACCATGGCTATGGCGTTGTCGCTTTCATGGGTCAGCGACAGATGCACGCGCGTCGCGCCGCTTAAGCGGAAGCGATCCAGGGCGGTACCGTACAGCTCCATGCCGGGCTGGCCGTTATGCCGGTTGATGACCCGGATATCGGCGAGCCGCATGCCGGCCAAGCCCGTGCCCAAGGCCTTGCCGAAGGCCTCCTTCGCCGCGAAGCGCGCGGCCAGCGACAGTGCGGCGGCCGCGCCGCGGGACAGCGCCGACTCCAGCTCCAGCGGATGGAAGAAGCGCTCCGTCAGGCCCGGAACCGAAAGCCAATGCTCTATTCGGCGGACGTGCACCACGTCGACCCCTATGCCGCGTATCATGCTTCCCCCTCAATAGCCGCCGTCGTCATCGTCGCGCTCCACCCGCACCGTCACCACCATGGGGAGCCACGATTCGACGGCTATGCCAGGGGGCATGCGCGGTATGACCGCGACGGCGTGGACGCCCGGAGCTTCGATGCCTGAAAGATCGGCGACCAGGCCGTCCGCGCTCGGCACGAAACCGTCTATCTCGGCCCGGGAGCCGGATATCCTGGCGGAAGCCAAGGGCAGGGGCTCGGCGAGGCGCAGGCCCGGCCTTAAGCCGCGCGCCTCGATGGGCAGGTCCTGGACCGTGCGGAACACGACGGCGCGCCTGACCTGCGCCTTGAACTCCACCGTATCCTCGCCCACGAGCTCGATCAGGGGATCGAGCTGCTTGAGCTTAACCCTGACGCTGAAGTCGGCCGCCCGCCCGGATAGGTCCACCGGCTCCGCCGAGACCTCGCTTAAGCCGGCGATGAGCCCCTCGGGGCCGGCCGCCTCTATCGCGGCCGGCTCGATGGTGAAGGTCGCCAGCTCGAAACCAGGCTCCAGGAAGCCCCTGAAGCTCGGCACCACCTCGAGCCGCCTGGCGGTCCGCGGCTCTAAGGCGACCGCCAGCTCGTACGGCTCCACGTGTATCTCAAGCGGGTCTATGCCGGCCGCCGAGGGTCCGCGCTCGACCGAGACGGCCACCCGGTACAGGCCGGGTGCCTC
>CALKWG010000369.1 GCA_938004315.1 uncultured Spirochaetaceae bacterium | reverse complement strand
GCGCTGAGCGCCACCTCGAAGTTGCCGAGCGCGAGCTTTAAGAATTTGCGCATCGCCCCTCCAACGTAGAATAAAAAAAGCGCGCGGGCCAGGGGCCCGCGCGGCGTAGGCTAAGCCCTTATTTGCGCATCGCGTCGAGCTCTTTGAAGACCTCGGCGAAGATGCCGGGGGTCATGCCGGGCTGCTCGACGTAGAGGGGGGCGAGCGCCCTGCGGAAGGCGTCGCCGTCGACCTCGTTAAACTTCACGCCGAAGGACTCGAGCTCCTTGACGACGCTGGCGTGGCTGTCGCTCAGGATCTTGGTGCCTTCGATGGCGCCCTTGACGAATTCTTCTTCGATGATGGCGCGGTACGTGGCGGGGATGGAATTCCACACCGTCGTGGAGATGTACACGCCGCAGGTGCCCAGGATGTGGCGGGTGTTGGCGACGTTCAAGGCGCCGGTCTCGTAGACCTTGTTGCCGTGGTTGGTGAACTCGGAGCCTTCGAGGCCGTCGACCACGCCCTGCTTAACCGCGGCCAGGGTCTCGCCCCAGGGGAGCGGGGTGGGCATGGCGCCCATGGCGGTCAGGGTGTCGATGTAGGTCTTGGTGGCGGGGACGCGGATCTTCTGGCCGTTCAGGTCCGCGGGGGTCCTGATGACCTTCTTGGTGATCGTATTGCGGAAGCCGTAGATGTAGTCCAGGGAGAGGATCTTGATGCCCTGCTTCTCGGCGTCGGCGATCATCTTCTGTACCACGGGGCGCTTGGTAAGGGCGACATACTCGTCGAAGCTGCGGTACATCATGGGGGCGTACAGGGCCTTAAAGTCGGGCACGTAGTCGCCGATGAAGGAGGGATCCTCTACGGAGATGAAGTTGGCGCCGCGTACGACCTGCTCGACGCCTTCCTTATAAGCGGGGAGCTGGGCCTGGGGGAATACCTGGATCTCTATGGCGCCGTTGGTCTTCTCAAGGATGCGCGCAGCGACCATGTCCATGGACTTGGAAAGCTGCTCGGCGGGGTTAAAGACGTGGCTGAGCCGCAGGACGAGCTTGTAATCGTCAGTCCCGGCGGGCTGCTTCTGCCCGGCCGCGAAAACGGCGGTCGTCGCCAGCATCATAATGCAGAGCGCGATCACTATCCCTTTTCTCATCATACGCTTCTCCTTGTTTCCTATGCTCAGGTTGACTCTTGTCTCTCGGCGAGACAGAGCTGATATGATCGGAAACGATCATCTAGCCTGAGCCTACCCTTGATTTGGCGCTCTATCAAATAAAAGTTTCGTTAGTTTCGATTGCGATCACTTTTTGGGATTGGTTTGGATTACCCTGATGCCGAGGCTCTCGAAATCCTTGCTGTAGTCCTGTTCGGGAAGCCAGTCGGTGACCAGGGTGTTGATGCGGCTGGCCGGGACGGTGACGTAGTCCGAGACGAGGCCGATCTTGGTGTGGTCGGCGACGACGATGACTTCGCCGCGGGTCCTTTCGATCATGAGCCGGGTGGCCTCCGCCGCGTATTGCATGGGGGTCGTGAGCCCGTAGCGGCAACTGATGCCGTGGACGCCCAGGATGGCCTTGCTGGCGTTTATCTGGCTCAGGATGCCGGTAGTGAAGCCGCCGTAGAAGGAGTTGGACTCTGGGTAGTACTGGCCGCCGGCCAGGATGAGCTCGACCTCGGGATTGGTGACTTGGCCGATGCATCCGGCGTTTATCGTGACGATCTTCACGTTTTTCCGGGCTATGTACCTGAACACGTGGAAGGTCGTGGAGCCGCCGTTGATGAACACCGCGTCGCCGTCCTGGATCAGCTCGGCGGCGCGCCGGGCTATGGCGTCCTTGTTCTCCCGGTGCAGGTCGGAGCGCTTGCTATACTTGGTTTCCTTATAGATCCGCGTGGTGGAGATGGCGCCGCCGTGGGTGCGCTCGAGGAGTTGCTCCTTCTCCATCAAGGCGAGGTCGCGGCGTATGGTGATCTCCGAGACCTCGAGGA
>CALKWG010000368.1 GCA_938004315.1 uncultured Spirochaetaceae bacterium | reverse complement strand
CTGCCGCTTCTATCCCTACGGCTCGGGAGAGATACTCGTCGACGGTAAGCGCCTGAAGACTCTTGACCTGCGCTCATGGCGGCGGATGATAGGCCTCGTGCTGCAGGACATCTTCCTGTTCCCCGGCACCATCTTGGAGAACGTGCGGGTCTACGACGACCGCTTCACCGAGCTCGACGTCTTCGACGCCTTGAAGACCGTGCACGCCGACGGCTTCGTAAAGCGCTTGCCCCTCGACGTCCGCACCGAGCTCCATGAGCGCGGCGCCAACCTCTCCATGGGAGAGAAACAGCTCCTCTCCTTCGCGCGCGCGGTCGCCTTCGGGGCCGAGCTCATCATCATGGACGAGGCCACCGCCAGCGTGGACGTGGCGACCGAGCGCCGCATCCAGGAGAGCATGGCCGAGCTCCTAAAGGGCCGCACCGCCATCATCGTAGCGCACCGGCTCTCCTCGATACTGAACGCCGACAAGATACTCTTCTTCAAGGACGGCAGGATCATAGCCCAGGGGACGCACCGGGAGCTCCTATCGAGCCTGCCCGAGTACGAGGAGCTCGTGCGCCTTCAGTTCCCCGACCTAGACGCCGCCGGGCGCGACCGGGCGGAGGCGGCCATGGCGGCCGACGCCGCCGTAGAGGTACTAGCATGAAAGACGAAGCCAAGGCGCCCAAGAGCGGCGTCAACCATATACGCTGGATAGCCGAGATCTGGAGCGAGCGCAAGGGCCTCGTAGCGCTCCTCTTCTTCCTCACGCTCCTTTCGAGCGCGGTAGCGGTCACCTATCCCTACCTCTCCAAGCTCCTCCTCGACACCATCCAGGGGCTGCTGGAGCGGCCCGGCCCGGGGAACCCCATGGACGAGGTGAACCGCCTGCTCATGGTCTTCGTGGCCGTGGGCCTGGCCGGCTTCATCGCCTCGCTCTTCCCCGGCATACGGGGCATGACCAACTCGGTCTTCGAGCACCTGATACGCGGCAAATACTTCAGGAAGATCCTAGCCAAGGACCATGGCTTCTTCTCCCACTTCCCCTCGGGCGACCTCGTGACCCGCCTTACGGACGACATCTACGACTTCCCCAAGCTGTCCTGGTTCCTATGCTCGGGCATCTTCAGGGCGGTGGAATCGATCAGCAAGGTGGCCTTCTGCCTGACGGCCATGTTCCTCTTGAACCCCAAGCTCACGCTCTTCTCCCTGATTCCGATCCCCATCATGATCGCGATCTTCTACGTCACCCAGGACAGGATCTACGACACCTTCCAGAAGAACCAGGAGTCGATCAGCGCGGTCAACTCGCGCCTTGAGATGAGCTTCTCGGGGGTAAGGATCATCAAGGCCTACGCCTGCGAGGAGAAGTATCGGCGCTTCTTCAAGGACGTGCTCAAGGTCCGCTGGGATACCGAGATGGCCGTGGCCAAGCTCGAGGTGGTGCTGCGCCTCATCTACCAGTACATCGACTACATAGCCCAGGTGGGCATCGTCTTCGCCGGCGGCCTCATGGCGGTGCGCGGCGAGATCACGATAGGTACCTTCTACGCCTTCTATACCTATCTTACGATGCTCATCTACCCGATCCTGGACATCCCCCAGCTCTTCGTCTCGGGTAAGCGCGCCTTCGTGAACATCGACCGGCTGGAGGAGGTGGCTCGCTACCCCGAGCCGGCCAGGCCGGCCCAGGCGGTCCCGGTGGAGCGCCTGGAGAGCGTCGAGCTCCGCGGGCTGTCCTTCGGCTACGGCGACCGGCCGGGCGAGGCGCTTTCGGGCATAGACCTCACCATCCGCCGCGGCGAGCGCCTGGGCGTCATCGGCCCCGTCGGTTCGGGCAAGTCGACGCTCATGAAGGCCATACTGGGGCTCCTACCGCCGCAGGAAGGGCAGGTACTGGTGAACGGCCAGAGCCTGTCGGCGGTCGACCTTGAAAGCTACCGGGCGAAGCTGGGCTACGTTCCGCAGGAGGCCCTGCTCTTCTCGGGCACCCTGCGCGAGAACGTGGACTTCGGCAGCGACGAGCCGGGCGACGAGCTCTTCGAGGAGGCGGTGGCGGCGGCTCAGATGAAGGCCGAGATAGCCGAGTTCCCCGCCGGCCAAGCTACGGTCGTTGGGCAGCGCGGCATCAGTCTCTCGGGCGGCCAGAAACAACGCATGGCCATAGCCCGCGCCGTGGCCAGGAAGCCCCAGCTCATGCTCTTCGACGACATAACCGCCAGCCTGGACGCGGCCAACGAGGAGCGGCTCATGCGGGCGCTCGAACGCCGATCGCGCGACTTGTCCTTCGTGATCGTGTCGCACCGGCTATCGACCCTACAATACGTGGATAAAGTGCTGTTCCTAGAGGGCGGCAAGGCCCTGGCCTACGGCACCCACGAGGAGCTCCTCTCGAACGAGCGCTACCGCGCCTTCATAGAGGAGCACCTAGGCAAGGTCGGCTAAGGCCGCGGCTAAGGCCCGACCGCTATCGCGATGACGATGAACGGCAGGGAGGCGGCCGCGAGCACCGTGCCCGCCGTGGACAGCGACGCTTGATTCGTCGACGAGCCGGCTAGGTTAAGCCCTAAGCCGGCGGCCAGGATAAGCGTGCCGGTGATGACGCCGCCGCGCTGCAGGCGGGCCGCCGCGCGAAGCTTCTCCGCCTCAGCCGCGCCGAAGGCCTCGGGAGCGGGCTCGGGCAGGACCTTAAGGCCCTCGTCGTAGCCTTTGCGGAAGCCTTCGGCGTAGCCGTCGTCGAAGGCCGCGGCGGCGAGCGCCTCGGGCGCCTGGACGGCCGAGGCTTCGGGGGCAGGCGCGGCGGCGACCGCGGTCGTCGGGGCGGGCTCGGCCAGCCGCGCCTCGGGGTCTATGGTAAAGTCGTTAACGCGCCAGAACTCCAAGATGGCGCTCTGTAGCTCGATGCGTTCGGCCTCGACGAACTCGCCCTTCTGCTCGACCCGCACCATCTGACCGGCGCTTACGTTGAAGATCCTCGGCACGGCCTCCAAGCCTTCGCGGCTGGAGGCGGAGCCGGTCGTCATGGCCGTCACGATGACGGCCCCGTCGAAGCAGTATACGTTGGTCGTCGGCGCGCTGGCTCCGCGCGCGGTCACGACGTCCATGCCGAAGTCGGTGCCGCGGACCCCGGCGACGGCGGTCTGCGCGCTGATGACGAAAGATTCGCCGCCGGCGAGTCGTTGCACCTTGGATCGTATCCGGCCGTAGACCAAGGAGAGCACCGTCTCGCCCGAGGAGGCCGCCGTAAGCCTGAAGGTCGTGTTCTCGGCCAACTTGAAGACCGCGCCGCCCGAGAGCATGCGCACCTCGATCAAAGTCGCCCGCCCGGTCTGTACGCTGTCGCCCTCGAAGAGCTCGAAGCCGAAGGGATCGGGCACGGCGACGGGTCTGCCCGAACGTATGACGATGACGTCGTCCCTGCTTGCGTACTCGATGACGGCCGCCGGCGAACGGGCCGGCGCCTGAGTCCAGGCGGGGGCTAAGGCGACGAAGAGTATGATGAGTAGCGATATGACGGAACGCGGGCGCGGCATGGCTATCCTTCTTTCCTATTCATTATAGCGTAAAATATACCATGGCGGCGCGCCTGCCGCAATTCAATTGATTTCAGCGCGCGGCACGGCTATACTGGCAAGCGGATGGAACAGCTCCTTAATGAAATTCGAGTAAACTACATCGATCCAGGCGTCAACGAGCTGTTGTCATCGCTCAGATCGGAAGAGCACACGTCTGAACTCCAGTCACCGAATACGATCT
>CALKWG010000367.1 GCA_938004315.1 uncultured Spirochaetaceae bacterium | reverse complement strand
GAGGGCTCTTGGCCCAGCGCTTACGCATACCCGGCGTGCTCGGCGAGCTCCTCGTCGGCGTGGCCATCGGGCCCTACGCCCTAGGCGGCCTAGCCCTGCCGGGCTTCCCGCACGGCCTCTTCGGCACCGGCCTGGTAGGGGCCCTGGTTCCGGTGAGCACGGAGCTCTACGCCTTCTCCACGGTCGCCTCGATCATCCTCCTCTTCATATCGGGCTTGGAGACCGACCTTTCTCTGTTTATACGCTATTCGGTAGCCGGGGTCGTGGTCGGCGTGGGCGGGGTGGCCGCCACCTTCGCCGGGGGCGCGCTCATCGCCGCGGCGGTCTTCGGCGGCGGCCTTTTGGACGCCCAGAACCTGATGTTCGGCATCATGGCCACGGCCACGAGCATAGGCATCACCGCCCGCATCCTCTCCGAGCGCAAGAAGCTCGATACCCCGGAGGGCGTCACCACCCTAGCGGCCGCGGTCTTCGACGACGTGATGGGCATCGTGCTCTTGGCCGTGGTCCTGGGCGTGAACGCCGCGCGCCAGGCTTCGGGCGGCGGCCTGGCCTGGGGCGGCATCGGCATGATAGCCCTGCGCGCCTTCGGCCTGTGGTTCCTGTTCACGGCCCTGGGGCTCGTCTTCTCCAAGCGTATCGCCACGGTCTTAAAGAGCTTCGGCCAACGCAATCTTTTCACGGTTTTGGCCCTGGGTATGGCCCTGCTCCTGGCGGGCTTCTTCGAGAAGGAAGGCCTGGCCATGATCATAGGCGCCTACGTGATGGGCTTATCGCTGTCCAAGAGCGACATCAGCCACATCATCATCGATAGGATGCGGGTGCTCTATGAGTTCTTCGTGCCCATCTTCTTCGCCGTCATGGGCATGCTCGTCGATCTAAGGCAGTTCGCCGACCCGCGCGTCCTGGCCGGCGGCCTAGCTTTCACGGCCGTGGCCATGCTCGGTAAGCTTATCGGTTGCGGCGGCCCGGCCCTGCTCGTCGGATTCAACGCCAAGGGCGCGCTCCGCATAGGCCTAGGGATGATGCCGCGCGGCGAGGTGGTCCTTATCCTGGCAGGCATAGGCCTGGCCGCCGGCATGCTCCCCCCCTCGCTCTTCGGCGTGGCCGTTATGCTGCCCTTAGTCTCCGCCCTCCTCACGCCGCCCCTCCTCAATAAGGCGCTGCTCCTGCCCGGGCGCGGGACGCGTAAGGAGAGCCGCGGCGCCGATACCGCGGCGGTCGAGTTCGAGTTCCCCTCGCCCGATATCGCCACCCTGGTGACCGATACCATGGCCCATCAGCTGCAGGCCGAGGGCTTCTTTGTCC
>CALKWG010000366.1 GCA_938004315.1 uncultured Spirochaetaceae bacterium | reverse complement strand
AGTACCAGGAGAAGCACACGGTCAGCCGCCTCATCGGCTCGCCGCCCGGCTACGTGGGCTACGAGGAGGGCGGCCTCCTGACCGACGCCATCCGCAAGACCCCGCACGCCGTCGTGCTCCTGGACGAGATCGAGAAGGCGCATCCGGATGTCTACAACATCCTCCTGCAGATCATGGACTACGCGACCTTGACGGATAACCAGGGCCGCAAGGCGGACTTCCGCAACGTCATCCTCATCATGACCAGCAACGCCGGCGCCCGCGAGATAGGCAAGCCCATGATCGGCTTCGGCGAGCGTTCGTTCACCGAGAGCGCCATCGACGACGCCGTGCAGAAAGCCTTTACCCCCGAGTTCCGCAATCGCCTGGACGCCGTGGTTCGCTTCGGCCGCCTGCCCCAACCGGAGATCGAGCGCATCGTCGTCAAGGCCCTGGACGAGTTCCGCGTGCAGCTGGCCGAGAAGAAGGTGAGCCTCGAGGCTAGCGATGCCTGCGTAAAGAAGCTCGCCGAGCTCGGGTACAGCGAGGAGTTCGGCGCGCGCAACGTCAACCGCGTGGTCGAGGACAAGATCAAGTCATGGTTCGTAGACGAGGTGCTCTTCGGCGGCCTTAAGGACGGCGGGACGGCCCGCGCCGACGTCAAGGACGGTGAAATCGTCATAAACGCGCTATAAGTATAGAATAGATAGATGGACGGCCCGTCCTTCGGGGAGGGCCGCGACGCGCCCGCATGGGGCGGGGCGTCGAGCACGAATTCGCATGGAGCCATGGTGAAAACTCAAAAAAACAGCCCCGACGGGGCCGTATCCCTTTCAGCAGCCGGGACGCCTCCCGCAAGCTACAGCCCGCGGGCCGCCGATGTCATAGTGGCCGCGCAAGCCCTTATTTTTTCTATCCTGTCGTTCAGCTTCCCCGATAGCGGCGTCTTTAGCGCGGCGGGCCTGAGCGTAAGCCGCGGCGCCGTCATGGGCGTGGCTATCCTGGCCGTCGGAGCATTCGCCATGCTCATTCCCTTCGTAGACGAGCGGCGAGCGCCCGGCTGGCTATCCTTCATCCGAACCTTCTACCCGCAGGCGGTGACCGGGCTGTTCTTCTTGGAAGCCATCGTCCTCTCCTCCATGATCTTCGACGGCTTCTCATGGGACTGGCTCTTCGCCCGCCTGGACGCTTGGGCCTTCGGCTTCCAACCTTCGCGCGAGTTCAGCCGCGCGCTCTCCTCCTCGCCCTTCGTGAACGAGCTCATGTTCGGTTCGTACTTCATGTACTACGTGGTCATGGCCGTGACGCCCTGGATACCCTGGTTCATGGGCAGGCGCAAGGAGGCCCGGCGCATGATCTTCGCCCTGGTCGCGTTCATGGCCATCTTCGACCTCTGGTACGTGTTTTTCCGCGTCCAAGGCCCTAAGTACTGGTTCGGCGACCTGCACGCGCTGTGGTACTCCGAATTCCGCGGAGGCGTATTCGTGCGCTTCTTCCAAGGCCTCTTCGAAAGGGCCACGCTGAGCGGCGCGGCCTTCCCCTCGAGCCACGTAGCGGGCATGACGCTCTTCACCTTCATGGCCGCCCGCATCGACCGCCGGCTCGCCGCCGCCTACGGCGTCCTCACGGCCCTGGTCATCGCCGCGACCGTCTACCTCTACGCCCACTACGCCGCCGACGCCGTAGCGGGCCTCGCAATTTCGCTAGCTTTAAGCCCGGTCCTCCTGCGCGCCTACGACGGCGCCGAATCCCTTGCGGCCAGGCTCGTCGACCCGGATGCCGCGGCCGCCCGCCGCAGGGTCGCATGAGCGCGAAGCCCCGGCGCGGGCTCGGCTTCCCCTGGCTGGAGGCCGACGCCCGCTTCGATTTCCCCGACCCGCGCGGGGCGAGCCCCGAGGGCATCGTCTGCTCGGGCGGGAACCTGTCGCCGGGCATGCTGATCTCGGCCTATTCGCAAGGCCTCTTCCCTTGGTTCAACGATGAAGACCCCATACTCTGGTGGAGCCCCGATCCGCGCTTCGTGCTCCTGCCCGCCGAGCTGCACGTCTCGGCGACGATGAAGAAGCTCCTCAAGAAGCGGCGCTTCGAGCTCCGCGTGGATACCGCCTTCGAGGCCGTCATACGCTCCTGCGCGCGGGCGCCGAGGCGGGGCCAGCGCGGCACCTGGATCACCGACGACATGGTCGACGGCTACCTGCGCCTGCATGAGCTGGGCTACGCCCACTCGGCGGAGGCCTGGCTAGACGGCGAGCTGGCCGGCGGGCTCTACGGCGTCGCGCTAGGGAGCGCCTTCTTCGGCGAGTCGATGTTCAGCCTGGCGCCCGACGCCTCTAAAGCGGCTTTCATACCCTTCGTCCGGGCGCTGGCCGCCCGGGGCTTCGACTTGATCGATAGCCAAGTTCGCACCGACCACGTCTCGTCCATGGGCGGCAGGGAGATAAGCCGGGACGAGTACCTGGCCAGGCTCCGCCGCGCCCTCGCCGCCCCGACGCTCCGCGGCTCGTGGGCGGGTCATTTCGGCCTATACGAGGACGGCGCGCCCGCGCTATGCTAAAGCCAGGCGGCGGTCCTCGGTCCGCAGCCGGACGCTCGCTCGGAGGGACCATAGGGTGTCGGCCCGGATCGTTTTCATACAACTAGCCAATCAAGATACCGGCGGCGAAGCCGCCGCGGAGAACGTCCCCTACGTCGGGGCGCGCCTTATCGCCCTGGCCGAGGCCGCGGGCGCCTTGCCGCGTTCGGCCATGGCCCTGCTCGACCAGGATTTGGCCGACTTCGGCGGCGACGCGGCCGTCTGCCGAGCCGTGGCGGATGCGCCGCCCGAGCTCATCCTCTTCACGCTCGAGGCGCATAACCTGGACCGCTCGATATGGCTGGCCAGGCGCCTGCGCTCCATGCTGCCGGCCACGCAGCTGGCCGCCCTCGGGCCGGAGACGGCGGCGGCCGACGAGCTCTTCAAGGAGAAGGCCTTCGACGCCGTCATCGAAGGCGAAGCGGAGGCGAGCTTCCTCGAACTCCTACGGGACCTGGGGCATAAGGCCCTGCGGCCCCGCTATCAGGCCAAGTCGGCGCCCGACTTCGCCTCCCTGCCCGACCCCTACCTCGCCGGCGTCCTTAGGCCCGACCATAAAAAGCCTCTGATCTTCGAAGCGTCCCGCGGCGTCGCCCGCCCCCTGCCGCATCGCCGCTATTGGCGGAACGAGCCGGCCAGGGCCCATGAGGCCGTCGGCCCCAGGCTCCTACGGCTCGCCTCGGACGCGGACGCCCCGGGCTTTACGATACTGGGCGACCCCCTGCCGGGCGAAGGCCGCGCGAGTCTCATCAAGGCCTACGCGGCGGCCAACGAGCGCGGCGTGGCCATCCGGGCCCAGCTCGACCCGACCGAGGCCGACGACGAAGAGGCTAGGCTCTGGGCCGACGCCGCCCTCTCGGTCGCCGAGTTCTGCCTGCCGAGCCTCGGCCAGGAAAGCCTCTCGGCCTTAGGGCTCGCTCTCGACCGCGACGAGTTCGAGCGCGGCGTCCAGCGCTTCTGGTCGCAGGGCCTAAGCCTGAAGCCCGAGCTCCTCATAGGCCTGCCTAAAGAGAGTTACGAAGCGGCCGTGGACGGCTTCGATTTCCTAGGCATGCTCGGCATAGGCCAGGATACGGAGCTCTCGCCCCTCTCCCTGCCACCGGGTAGCCGGCTCAGGGACTCGGCGGCTGAGCTCGGGCTCAGGGAATATCTTGAGCGGCCGCCCTATTGGGTCGTCGAAACCGAGTGGATGGAAGAGGATGATATCCTCGATGCCGTAGCCGACTTCGAGGAGAGCTTCGACGTAGCCTTGTCGCCGGCGGTCCAGCCGTCCTTCGCCGAGAGTCGCGGCGGTTTCATCGCCTTCGCCGATTTAAGAAAGCCCGGCGGGCTCGATAAGCTCCTTATGAACGCCGAGCGGCTCGCCTCGTCGGTCAGCGTCCTGGCGCCGGCGGACGACCGGGACGCCTTGAGGCGCCTAGCCTCGGCCGCCAAGGATCTGCGTAAGGAGAATCCCTTTACGCTCTGGCAGCTCGTGCTCTACTCCGACGCCGCCCTGCCCCAACCTAAGGAGCTCGACCGCCTCGCCGACGCGTTCTGCATGCCAGAGCACTATTTCGAGCTCAGCCACGTCTATTCGATGGACCCGCAGCCGGGCTTCCAGGCACGCGTCTTCTTCGCCACCTCGTCCGAGGCCCTGGCCCTGCAGGCCATGCGCGAGCGCCAGGAACTGGAGACGCTCCTAGCGCTCGGGCCGAGCTTACCCTCGGCCAAGCTCCTGGAGCTCAAGCCCTTCCTCATCATGGAGAAGGACGGCATGCCTTTCGAGCTCCTCTACGAGGTGCTCAGCGCCTACCGCGAATACCCCGAGCTCCTCCTCGACGCGCCCGCCGGGCTCTTCTCGGCCTGAGCGAGTCGGGCGCGACGCGGATGCCGAGCTCAGTACTTGGCGTGGAGGTCGACCCGATGCAGCGGCTCAAGGCCGTCGAGGAAACGCGTAACGTTCTCGACCGTAAGCTCCGCGTTGCGATCGACCGCCTCGAAGGTCGAGCCGGCCACGTGGGGGCTCAGGACGACGTTCGATAGCCCATGGATGGGGAAGCGGGAAGGCCAACCCTCGGTCGAGCCGCCCTGGGGGTAGCGGTACCAGACGTCGAGGCCGGCGCCGGCGAGCGTGCCGTCCTTTAGCGCGGCGTAGAGCGCCTCCTCGTCCACCACCTCGCCGCGTCCCACGTTCACCAGGTACGCGCCGCGCATGGCCTTGAGCTCGGCGGCCCCGATGAGCCCGCGCGTAGCGTCGGTCAGGGGCAAGGTGACGAAGACGATGCGGGCGCCCGAGACGGCTTGGGGCAGGTCGCCCGCCATCTCGTCGAAATGCTCAGGCATAGGCAAGCCGCTCCGACGGCGGTAGCCGACCACATGGCAGTCGAAGGCCTTAAGGAGCTTGGCCAGGGCCTCGCCTATGGCGCCGGTCCCGAGTACCGCGCAGCGCGAACGGAAGATTGAATGCCAGAAATCCTCGCGGCCCTTGTTCACCCAGAAGCCGTGCCAGCGCCCCGCCTTGAGGTCGTTATGGTATTCGATGACGCGGCCGAAGCCGGCCAAGGCCAGGACCAAGGCGCGCTCGGCCACGCTCTCGGCGTTGCCGTGGCAGTTGTACGCGGCGATCCCCTTGGCGGCCAAGAGCTCGGCCGGCAGGTGGTTCACGCCTACGAAGGGCACGAACACCGTTTTAAGCCTGGTCGCCCTCTCGTAATACGCCGCGTCTATGGGATTGGCGACGACCGCGTCGAGCTCGTCGAAGGCCGCAAGCGAGGCGTCGACGCCGCGGACCAGGCGCGCCTCGGGCCGATCCCGCGCCAGCCGGTCTATGGCCGCGGTCCAGGCTTCATTCAAGGGTAGGCAAAAACCGATAGTCATGGATCCTCCGTCATCCCGGTCTCGGCGCGCCTTCTAAAACGGCGAGGCGGCTTTAATCGGCCGTAACCGGGTTCAAAAGCGCGCGTTTACGCTATACTATGTCCATGCTCGCCATAGGGCGAGTTCGATAGCGGCTTAAGTATACGAGTATAAACGCCTTCGATCCAAGCCGCGGCGAGAGGTAATTATGACAGAACGAATACGAAGCTTCGGGATCGGCATGATCCTGGCCGCCGTCGCCTTCACGGCGCTCGGCTGCGTGTCCAGCGCGCCGAGCCCCGCCCCGGCGCCCGCCGCGCCGGCGGCACCCGCCGAACCGGATATCATGGACCTTATCTCGCGCGGCGATACCCAGGGCATCCAGGCCCTGTTCCGCGGCCGGGAGCTGGCCGACAAACCGGGCCAGGACGGGCGCTTCCCCCTCCACGCGGCCGCGGCCAAGGGCTCGACCGAGCTCGTCGAGCTCTTATTAGCCATGGGCGCCCGGCCCGACCCCCAGGACGGCGAAGGTAGGACGCCCCTACGCTACGCGATCGACGCCGCCGAGCACCGTATGGCCAAGGCCCTCATCGCCAAAGGCGCCTCGCTGTTCGTAGCGGACCGATCGGGCGTAAGCCCCCTGGACGCGGCCATAGCCAAGGGCACGGTCGGCCCGATACTCGACCGCAACGCCGCGGCCGAGCGCGGGCCGCGCGGCGAGACCGCCCTACACGCGGCGGTCGACCGCCTCTCCCTCGAGGCCGTCCGGGCCGTGCTGGCCTTCGACCCCGACGTGAACGCCAAGGACGGCCAGGGGCGCGCGCCGCTCGACGCCGCCTACGCCCACCCGAACAATCCCTTGAGCCCGCCCATAGCGGAACTCCTCATCTCCCGCGGGGCGACGAGCTCCTTCGACGAATTCGGCTACTTTAGCCGCGCCGTCCGCGATACCAACTACGCCCGCGCCCGCTTCGCCGACGGCAACAGCGTGCTGCACGAGGCGCTGCGCTTCGGGCACCGCGGCTACCTCTCCTTCTTCCTGTCGCGCGGCGTGCCGGCCGACTTAAAGAACGGCGCCGGCTCCACCGCCCTGCACGAGGCGCTGAGGCTCGGCGCCGTCGAAGCCGCAGACCTGCTCCTAAAAGCCGGCGCCGACCCCGACGCCGCCGACGGCTCGGGCTCCTACCCGCTGCACCTGGCTTTGGCCGGTCCCGGCGCGATGCGGGCCGTCGAGCTCCTCCTTTCGGCGCGCGCCAACCCCGAGCTTAAGGATCGCGGCGGCAACAGCGCCTTGCAGCTCGCCGCGTCGCTGGGCTACCCGGCCCAGGCCTTGGAGACCCTCCTCAGCCGCGGCGCCCCGCTGGACGGCGCGAACGCCGCCGGCGATACCGCCCTCATGCTGGCCCTGGAGCGCAGGAACGCCGAGCTCGTGCCCTTCCTAGTAGGCCGCGGGGCCAGCGTCTTCGTACGGAACGCCCGGGGGGCCTCGCCGCTCTCCGTAGCGCTGGCCGACGGGCCGGCTACGCTCGGCCTCCTCCTCGCCGCGGCCCCGCGGGAGCTCAAGGACGAGGCCGGCGACGGCCCCTACCACCACGCCGTGCGCCAGGGCGCCCAGCCCTCGGCGATAGCCGCGCTCGCCGAGCTCGGCTTCGATCCCTCGGCGCGCAACGCCGAAGGCGACGGGGCGTTGCACCTGGCGGTCCGACGCGACGCCGCCCCGCTCGGAGTGGCCTTGCTCCTGGCAGGCGCCCAACCCTTCGCCCAGAACGCTCGCGGGCAGAGCCCCCTGACCGAGGCCTTGGCGGCCCAAGGAGGGCTACGCGCCTGGTTCTTCACCCCGGCGGTCATGGCCGCCCGCGACGGGCGCGGGCGCGGGCCGCTCCACTATGCGGCCCAGGCGGGCCTGGCCTCCGGCGTCCGCTACCTGGCGGCGCGCGGCGCGCTCCTCGATGAGCAGGACCGCGACGGCCGCAGCGCCCTCATGCTCTCCCTCGAGGCGAGCTCTACCGCCGCCATGACCGCCCTCCTTGAGCTCGGAGCCGACGCGGCCAGGCGCGACGCCGCCGGCGCCACGGTCATGCACCTGGCCGCCCAGCGGGCCTCCAGGGCCGCCCTAGCCCTCCTGGTCGAACGCGGCGCGGCGCTCGATCCCCGAGACTTCACCGGGAAGACGCCCCTGCGGGAGGCGGTCGACCGCGACGACGCGGCCACCGCCGATTTCCTCTTGGGAGCCGGGGCCGACCCCCTGGCGCGCGATAACGCGGGCGAGACGCCGCTCCACGCCGTCGCCAGGCGCGGGACGCAGCGCCTGCTCGAGGCCCTGGTTTCCAAAGCGCCGCGCCTGGACCTGCGGGACGACGGCGGGGCTACGCCCCTGCTGGAGGCGGTCTACGCCGGCAACCTGGCCGCGGCGGCGGCCCTCTCCCGGGCGGGCGCCTCGATCCACGCGCTCGACTCAACCGGCGAGAGCCCCCTGGCCGCCGCGGCCAAGGCCGGGGCGGCCGCCCTGCGGGCCGTCGCCCACGCGGGCAATATCCGCGCGTCCGATAGCGCCGGGCGCTCGGTCCTCCGGGTCATCCTGGACGCCCGGCTCGACGTCGAGGTCTTACGCGAAGCCCTGGCCCTGGGCGCGCCGCTCGACGACCGCGACGCCGCCGGCGTCACCCCCTTGGCCCGCGCCCTGGAGCTGGGCCGCCTGGACGCGGCGGCCCTCCTGGCCGGGGCCGGGGCCGACCTCTTCGCCAGGGACGCCTCCGGCGCGACGCCCTTGAGCCTGGCGCTTAAGGGCGGGCAGCCGGCGATAGAAGCCCTGTTCTCTAAGCAGCCGAACCGCGCCGACGGCCTCGGCGAAACCGCCCTGCACTACGCGGCGGCCGCGGGCCTGCGCGACGCAGCCGTAATCCTACTGGGCCTAGGCGCGGATCCGGAGCTGAAGAGCGCGGCCGGCGAGACGGCCGCCGCGGTCGCCCGCCGCCGAGGCCATGCCGAGCTGGCCGAGTTCCTGATGGCTCCGACGAACTAATCGATCGTCCTCCAAGACGAACGAAGCCGCCCCTTGAGGGCGGCTTCGTTCATATGGGGAGCTCGTCGACGGAGCCTACATGAATTCCTGGTACTCGGAGAGCTGCTGTAGATCCTTGAGCTTCTGAATAGCCTTTTCCTGGATTTGCCTGACGCGCTCGCGCGTGATGCCTAGGATCTTGCCCGTCTCCTCGAGGGTTAAGGGGCCCTCGCCGTTCAAGCCGTAGCGGAGGGTGATGATCGTGATCTCGCGCTCGCTTAGGTTCTTAAGGACATTGCCCAAGGTATCCTGCAGGGTCATGCAGAACACTTCCTCGAAAGGCTCCACCGCGTTCTCGTCCTTGATGAGGTCGGACAGGTGGGTGACGTTGTCTTCGTCGACCGTGGTATCGAGCGAGGCGGTGTCTTGGGAGAGCTTCATGATCTCCTTGACGCGCTTGGGCTCCATCCCGAGCTTGTCGGCCAGCTCCTCGGGGTTGGGATCGCGGCCGAGCTCCTGGGTAAGCTGCTTGGCCACGAAATAGCACTTCTTGATGGTGTTGAGCATGTGGATGGGGATGCGGATGACGCGGCCCTTGTCGGCCAGGCTCTTGATGATGGCCTGGCGTATCCACCAGGTGCCGTAGGTGGAGAAGCGGCAGCCGCGCGTATAGTCGAAGCGCTCCACGGCCTCGATGAGGCCTATGTTACCCTCGTCGATTATGTCGAGGAGCGACAGGCCGCGGTGCTGATAATTCTTTGCGATCGACACGACGAGCCGCAGGTTGCTCGAGATCATGCGGTTCTTGCAGTGCAGGAGCTCGGCCTCGAAGGGTCGCGCCGCATCCGTATGGTCGCCCTCGCCGATCAAGCCGGATTCGAAGTCGGAGCGAAGCTCGTTGATGGCCGCGCGGGCGTTCTGGATACGCTCGCCGAGCTGCAGCTCCTCCTCGGCGCTCAGGAGCGCGTAACGTGAAATCTGCTTCAGATAGAGCGCCAGGGGGTCGGCCTCGCGTATCGCCTTGCTCTTCTTAACTTTGGAACGTAGGGCTATCGTCGCCGCTTTCTTTTTACTTACGGGGGCAGGTTTCTCCGAAACGCTTCCGATCATACGAGCTCCCTATGGATCCCCTCAGAGATCCGATCGACGATTCTATGAACGAACACCGTTCCCAGCTTATCCGTAACGGGAGAAGTGTACTGCTTTATTCAGAAAAATCAAACAATGTCTGCGAATTTTGTCGAAAAAATCAAACAATCTCCTACTTAGTCCCGGGGGACCGTTTTGGGATCCAACGATTCGGCGCCCCTGAAGGCGAAGAAGTAGACGGCGGCCTTGCCGTCGCCGTCGGGGGCGGCCCTACCGACTAGGCTGCCTTTGCGGACCGCGTCGCCGGGCCGCACGAGGAGCTCGCCGGCGCCCCCGTAGACGTACATGAGGCCGTCGGCCGATTGGATGAAGGCGACGTTGGCGAAACTCCTGAACGGCCCGGTCGAAACGACGGTGCCGCCGCGGATAGCGCTGATCGAATCGCCGGGACGAACCGCGATCGAAGCGCCGCGGAGCTTGCCCTGCAGGAAGGAGAGCTCGCCGGCGGCCGGCCAGGTCCCGACGGCGGCTATAGCCGAAGCCGGCCGCGCCGCCGGCGCGGGCTGCGGCGTTTGGGGAAGCGGCTGGGGAGTTTGGGCCGGGGCGCTCGGGCCAGGCGCGGCCGCGCCGGGTATGGTCAGGCGCTGGCCCTCGCGGATGACCGAGCCCGTGAGCTTATTCGCTTGGGCTATGGCGTCCACGCTCACGCCGTAGCGGCGCGATATGGCGAACAGGGTCTCGCCTTTCCGTACCAGGTGTACGATCGCCGCCGCGCTAGGGGCGGGAGACGGCGCGGGCGAGGTCGGTACCACGGTCGGCGCGGCCGGGCTCGGCGCGGCGCCGGGTATGGTCAACACGGCGCCGGCCTGCACCTTGGTCGGATCCTTGATGCCGTTCGCCGCGGCGATGGCGTCGACGCTTACGCCGTAGCGACGGGCGATGGAGTAGACCGTCTCGCCTTTCTGGACGGTATGGGTTCTTTGCTGGGCGACGGCGATCGAGGCCATTACGAAGAATGCCAGGCAGAGGGCCGCGGCGCGGATGGGCTGCTTCATCACTATCGATTGTCGGCGGAGAACGGCCGCCTCATGAGCCTTTAGACGGCGGCTTCGTCCCCGGCGAAGAGCCAGGCGCCGGCCTCGTCCAAGAGCTTGGACAGGATGACGATGTGGACTTCAGCCTTGGCCTTGGCTATCTCCTTAGCCCAAGCCTCGCGGCCGTGGCGCTTAATGAGCTCCGCCTTGGCGCCGCGCGCCCGCACTCGGACGGCCTCGCGCCCCTCGCCGCGCAAGGCGGACGCGCAGAGGCTGGCTAGGAGGTAGGAGGCGAGCAGGGCCAGGGTCGGATCCTTGTCGCCGGCCAGATCGCCCATGGCCGGGGCGGCCTCGGCGGCGCGCTTCTGCAGTACGCGCGCGAAGGCCTCGTAGAAGCGTAGCCAAGGACGATTATCGGCCCGAGGATCGGCCGCGTAAGCGCCGGCCAAGGACTCGACGCCGGCATGATCGTTCCCCAGGAGCCGGGCCGCGACGAAGAGCGCGGCGTCCCGCGCCAGGAGCCCCGGCTTCTTGGCCGCGAGCTCCTTCTCAAGCTCGGCGACGCCCGTCAGGTCCGAGCGGAGGAGGCAGGCGTTGACGTAGAGCCTGGCGTAGCGGCGGTTCAGCGCCCCGCGCTTGAACAGGGCCTCCTTGAGCCAGGCGCTCAAGGCCTGCCAATCCTCGGCCTCGACCAGCATGAACAGGCGCCAGTTCCTGGCGAAGAAGAGATTGAATGCGACGAGCACCGCGACGAAAAACGCGGCCAAGGGCCAGTTCTTAGCCCAGAACTCGGCCGAATACGAGGCGCCCAGGAGAAAGAAGGGCATAAGGAACATAAAGGAGAAGGAAAAGACGAGCACTATATTGAAAAGAATAAAAATCGTCCTAAACTTCATGCGTCGCCTTCCCAATAATAAGAAGTAGGGCTAACCCGCCTCGGCGGTCGCAGGCCAAGCATAGAGCATACCCATAGAGGGGTCAATGGCAATGAACAGCGTTCCGCTTAAGGACCTGATAAGCGATAGTTACTTCAGCGAACCGGTCTTCTTGGACGAGAAGTACATACTCCTCACCCCCGAGACGCCGGTGACCACGGCGCTCGTCAATCGCCTTGCGGAATGGGAATTCAGGCAGGTCCTGACCGACGGCTCGGTGATGAGCGACGCGATCATGGACGAGTCGGAGCTGGAGGGCGAGGACGCCAAGCCCCTGACCAGCCAGTCCGCCGACGACCGCGAGAACATGGGCAAGGTCTCGCTCTTCTACGAGCAGTTCCTGCGCTACGTCGATTCGGTCTATACGCGCTACGTCACCAAGAACGAGATCCTCATCAAGGAACTTTCGGATAAGATCAAGGGCCTGTGCGACACGGTGGCGGCCAACAAACGCTATATACTGCGCGTCTTAAGCTCCTCGGCGGCCTCGTCGAACTACCTCGTAAACCATTCGGTGCGTTCGACGGTGTTGGCCGTCGTCCTCGGCTCGCACCTGAAGCTCCCGCCGCACCGCCTGATCGAGCTCGGCGTCGCCTGCGTCCTGCACGAAATCGGCATGGTGCGCCTGCCGCCCCAGCTGTATATGGCCGGGCGGCAGCTGACGCCCGCCGAACGCAAGTCCATCACGGCGCACCCGATCTTGGGCTACAACATCCTGAAGGAAAGACAGTTCCCCCTGTCCATCAGCCTGGCCGCGCTCGAGCACCACGAGCGCATGAACGGGACCGGCTACCCGCGCTCGCTGTCCGGCGATAAGATATCCGTCTACGCGCGCATCATCGCCGTGGCCTGTTCATACGACGCGGTCACCGCCGCCCGCCCCTTCAGGGAGGCCAAGGAAGGCTACGAGGGCATGGTCGACCTTTTAAAGAACGAAGGCAAGCAGTACGACGATACGGTCATCAAGGCCCTCGTCTATTCGCTGTCTATCTATCCCATCGGCTCCTACGTGCTCCTGTCGAACGGCAAGTCGGCCCAGGTCATCGACGTGAACCCGGAGAATCCTCGGCTTCCGGTCGTGCTCATCCTGGGCACGCGTACGCCCGACGGCAAGGAGATCATCCTGCAGACCTCCGAGCAGGGGACCCGCATCGCCAGGCCCATGACGCACAAGGAAGCCGAGCAGCTTAGGCAGGCCTCCAAGCAAGCCTAGGCCCGAAGCCCCCGTTTGGTTGCATCGCCCCCGCCCCATCGGGTATGCTCCGTTACTATAAGGAGTGATAACGATGGACGTCTCCCCCCTGCAGAAAGCGCGCTACGCATATAAGCCCAAGCTCCCCGCCGCCCTCCTGGCGCCCGCCGCGGAGCTCGGCGTCTCGCTCGGATCGCCTACCGAGGCCATAGCCGACCGCGAGGCGCTCAAAGCCACCTTCCCCAAGAACTACGGCAAGCCCGTCGCCTCGGTCGGCAAGGGCGGCGGCCTGGCCAAGCGCCTGACCGTGGGCGTGATACTCTCCGGCGGCCAGGCGCCCGGCGGCCACAACGTCATAGCCGGGCTCTTCGACGGCCTCAAGGCCGGCCACCCCGAATCCAGGCTGATCGGCTTCAAGGGCGGACCGGGCGGCCTCGTGGACGACAAGGCCGTCGAGCTGGACGCGGCCGCCGTCGAGCCGTACCGCAACACCGGCGGCTTCGACATCATCGGCTCGGGCCGCACCAAGATCGAG
>CALKWG010000365.1 GCA_938004315.1 uncultured Spirochaetaceae bacterium | reverse complement strand
CGGCATACGAGATCGTATTCGGTGACTGTAGTTCAGACTGGTGCTCTTCCGATCTCGCGCCCGAGGCCCTGCCCGGGCGGCTGGCCGACGAGGGTCGAGGTTTCTTTTTGTCCGGCGGCGTAGGCCGGGCCGGCGTTGAAGGCGGCGAAAACCGCGGCGACGAGCGCCATGGCCGTCCTAAAAATTCTAGGGTTCATCATATGGTCCTTCCTTCACGCGCCTTATTGCCCAAGGAGGGCCTGCAAGGCATTCCTAACCTGGCTGTACGCCAAGCCGTTCGACTCGCAGAAATCTTTGACGCTCGTGGCTTGGGGCGGCATAGCGCGGCCGAGCACGCTTTCTATCTGGGCTTTGGTAAGGCCCGCGGCCATGACCTCTGCGAAACTGGTTCTACCGCTGAAGGACAGGCCCGCCGAGACAGGCGCTGCGGCGGCGGCTGAGCCTTGGCCGGACGCGGACCCGGCTGACTGGGCGACCGGCGCCGCCTGTGAAGCCGGCGCCGCTTGAGAAGCCGGCGACTCGTCGACGCGGCGCATCGCCACGGCCCGCGAGAGGAGGTCGGAACGCGTCGCCTCGTCCATGCCCGGGCCGAGGGTAAGGAGGAGCTCGATGGCGTCCTCCGGCATGCCGGTGTTCGCCTCCGGCGCATAAGGTAGGCCGGTCATACGGGCTACGAAGAGCTTAACCGCGTCGGTGCCGACGTCGCGCTCCTCGCCGTTAAGGCCATGGACCTCGCCGTAGAGCTCGTCGATCGCCTTGGCGGCGATGAGGCCGGGGGCGTCGGCGGCGAGGCCGAAGGCCTGCGCTAGTATGGCCGCGGGTACGCCGAAGAAGCCCTCTATGCTGGCGAAGCTGGAGCTGCCGCGGATGTCGGCCGGATCGTACATGCCGGCGAAGCCGCCGGCGGCGATGAGGGCCGGGGCCGAGCCGCCGCCCGAGGTTTTCCACCAGCCAAGGGCCTTGGCGCCGGCTATGCCGCCGAATAGGATCGCCGGGGTCAGGACGGCGAGCGCGATATAGGGACTAGGCTTCTTCATCGATCTTCTCCTTGTACGGACTCGTTCTCCGAGCCTCCGGCGGCCTCTGCGCCGAAGGCAGTCGCTGCGCCGAAGGCAGTCGCCTCTTCGGCCGACGCCTTCCCGCCCGCCTTCGCGAAGGCCGGTAGTTTGAGTTCGATGGTCGCCGGGACGGGGCAGGCCCGTTCGCTTAGGCATTCGCCGCAGCTGATGCAACGCGGGTCGACGACGCGCCCGGCTAAGGAGACCTCTATGTTCATGGGGCAGGCGCGGTCGCAGGCCTTGCAGTCGATGCAGCTTGCGGCGGCGCGTTTAATGCCGAAGATGCGTAGGACGTTCGAAAGGCCTAAGAGCGCTCCCATCGGGCAGGCGTATTTGCAGAACGGCCGCTCCACGAAGAGGCCGAGGACGACGACCAGGGCCAGCGCTAGGTAGCCGCTCAGGGCGACCTCGCCGGTCCAAAGGCTGAAGAGCGCGTAGTAGGGGTCGTAGTCCTTGAAGACGAGGACGCCGGTGACGCTCGTCATATAGACGGCCCAGGCAAGGACCGCGTAGCGCAGGAGGCCGAGCCATTTGTCGACCTTTTTCGGTATAAAGTTATTATATCTTCGCTTGAAAAGCTTGGCGCCTATGCGGCCGAGCCATTCCTGGAAGCTGCCGAAGGGGCAAACCCAGCCGCAGAAGACCGGCCCGAAGAGCAGGGCCAGGGCGAGCGTCAGGCCGAGCAATACCATGGAGGATTCGTGTATCTGGCGCACGAGCCTTCCGGTGGTGACGAAGCGCCAGAGGGTGACGACGCCGCCGAAGGGGCAGAGCGCGTGCAGGCTGGCGCTGCCGAGCAGGGGGATCTCGATGCCGCGCTCGACCAGGGTATGGTTGATGGCGCCGAGCGCGATCAAGATGAAGAATACGATCTGCACGGTTCTGCGTATCCAGACCGAGCGCTTTTTCTGTGCCATGTGCACCTCCATAAGCCTATAAGCATGAAGCGTGCCAAGCATTTGTCGGGTGGTAAAGATTACAGAGGAGCGACCTCTATGAGGAGCTTATGCGGATCGTGATAAAGCGCAGGCCACTTTAATTGCTAGTAAGATAATACATTAACTAGTCCCAAGGCTTATTCACTATCCTGGTAAAGCGCCGCGATGCAGCCTGTATCGCAATGCCGCATTCTACTTTTCCAGTTGCATCGTACCGTTTCCCAAGCAGGCTGCGCGGATTCTGCGCACCATGGGCGACAATTGCCCTTGTACCTCTGTGCGGATTCTGCGCGCTACGCAATTTTGAATATAGATTCTCAATTCTGAAAGCTTTAAATCTATTTATAATAAACAAATAACACTGCTCCGATCGTCTTTTTTTATTTGGCACGCTTCCTGCTCTATACAGGTCGAGGAGTAGGAATGAACCCACGAAGCATTCTTTCTATATTGCTGGCGACCGGCGCTCTCCTTGCGAGCCCCGCCGCGGCTCTCGATCTTAACCAGGCTCTGACCTTGGCCTCAGGCTCGGGCGACGCGGCCTTAGCCCGGGCGCAGGCCGCCCTGGCCCGCGCTCAATACGCTGAGCAGCGTTATACAGGCGACCTCAGCCTGAGTTTGGAACCTGGTTATAAGATAGTAGCTGATGACTTTTCACAGGAAGCCAAGAGCCAGGCCCTATCCTTGAGCGCCTCGGCCTCGGTATCCCTGGGCTTAAGCGCGGCGGCGGCCGAACGGGCCGCCCTCGCCCTGGCCCAGGCCGAATACGCCGCGGCGCAGGCGGCCCTGGCCGAGGATCAGGCGCGCCTCCGCGCCTACGCCCTGTATCGCGACGCGTGGTTCGCCCAGGAGGACGCCGCCCTGGCCGCGCGCGAGGCCGAGCTGGCCGAACGCGAGTTCGCCGCCCTGCGGGCCCGCTACGCCGCCGGCTCGGTGGCCTACGCCGAGCTACGCAAGGCCGAGGACGCCCTCTTCGCCGCGGCCGACGCGGCCATAGCCTCCGATATGAAGAGGCGCATCGCCCGGCTGGAGCTTTGGAGCTGGCTCGGCGTCGCCGATGACGGCGGGCCCCTGGCCGCGGCCGCGCCCGAGGCCGGCGCCCTGCCCAAGGCGCCCGAGCTCGCCGCCCATGCGCTCCTGGCCGACCCGGCTATCCAGGACGCCTTGCTTAAACGGCGGCTGAGCGAGGAGCAGCTGGACAGGGCGGCCGGCTTCGAGCCCAGCGCCTCGTTCAAGCTGAGCGCGTCCAAGGACGGCCATGCCTTCACGGCGAGCTACGTCGTGGACGGGGCTCGGCTGAGCCTCTCGTACTCGCCGCCGCCCCTCGTGCTAGCCGGCCCGGAGACGGCCCAGAGCCCGTGGACCGTCGGCGCTTCCCTGAGCGTCGCCCTGCCCCTAGGCTCCGCCTCAGCCCTGCGTCAAGACAGCCTGGCGGCCTCCGCCGAGGCCGATCGGATCAAGCTCGAAGCCCTGATGGCCAAGCTGTCCTTGGACGTGCGCGCGGCCTACCAAGCCTGGGTCAGGGCCGAGGCCGCGCGCGACCAGGTCGCGCGGAACGCCGAGTCGGCGGCCGAGCTCCTGGCCCTGGTCGCCGCCCGCGCCGCGCGGGGCGGGGCGACCGAGCTCGAGCTCGAGCGCGCCGGCTTAGACGCCGAACGCGCCGCCTTGAATTCCCTGGCCAAGGCCCTGGAAGCCGAACGGGCCCGCATGGCGGCCGCCTTGGCCGCCCGATACCCCCTGTCGAATTAAGGAGCAGAAGCATATGAAGCGAAACGGAACTGCATCGCCGTCGTCGAAATCCCGCATCGTCGCGATTGGGGCCGTCGCCCTGGCGGCGCTCGCCGTCGGCGGCTACCTGATCGTGAATACGAACGCCTCGGCCGGCGTCCAGGCGGCCGTCGGCCCGGCCACCGCGGTCGCCGCCCAGGGTAGCGTCGTCGTCAGCGTGCAGGCTATCTCGGTCGCCGAGCCCGCCTCGCTCGTCACCTTGCGCAACCGTCAGGCCGGTCAGGTCCGGTCCATCCTCCCCGAGGGGAGCGCGGTCGCCGCCGGCGACCCCGTCGTCGTCATGGACGACGCGGAGCTCCGCAAGTCCCTATCCCAGGCCGAGCTCGGCCTGAAGCAAGCCCAAGTTAATCTGGAACGCGCCCTCGCCGCCGAGGGCAAGGCTCGCGCCGACCTTGAAAATCGGCTCTCCCTGTTCGCCGCCAAAGCCGCCACGCAGGAGCAGCTGGACCTGTCGCGCGACGCCTTGGCCTCGGCCGAGTTCGCCAGGAGATCGGCCGCCTTGGCCGTCGAGCAGGCTAGCTTGGCCTTGGAGCAGGCGCGCCGCGAGCTGGCTGAGGCCGTCGTACGCTCGCCCATCGCCGGCGTCGTGGCCAAGCCGGCGTTCTCCGCGGGCGACTTCGCCCCGGCCAACAGCCAGCTGGCGACGGTAGCCGACCTGTCCAAGCTCCTCTTCAAGGCCGAGGTGGACGAGTACGACATCGGTAAGCTGCGCGAAGGCATGCCCGCCGCCGTCAAGGTGCCGGCCCTGGCCGACGAAGCCTTCCGCGCCCGGGTGGAGCGCATCAGCCCCATCGCCGAGATCGTGAGCGCTATCTCCGTGTTCAAGGTGAGCGTCTTCGTCGACAACGCCGAGGGGCGCCTACGACCGGGCATGAGCGCGGACCTCAGCTTCACCGTGAGCAACGAGAAGGGCGTCGTCGTCCCTCTCAAGGCGGTGACCACGGTCCGCGGCCGCTCCTACGTCGACGTCCTGCCCGCCGCGGCCGACGCGGCAGAGGCGGCCGCGGGCGCTTCGGTCGCCGAAGGCGGCGCGGCCAACGGCATCGCCGCCGAGCCCGAAACCCGGCGCGTCGAGATAGGCTCGAACGACGGCCGCAACGTCATCGTCGCCGAGGGGCTCGAGGTCGGCGAAACCGTCGTACTTCCCGGCGTCGCCCCGGCCGCCCCGATCGCGGAGGCCGCCAAGAGCTCGGGCAGCTCCATCATCCCCATCAGCGTGCCCGGCACCGGCGGGGGGAGCAGGTAATATGGACGCGTCGCCCGTCATCGAGCTCCGCGAGGTCAAGCGTCACTACGTCATGGGACCCACGGTGGTCCGCGCCGTAGACGGCGTCAGCCTAGACATCGCCGCCGGCGAGTTCGTCTCCATCATCGGCCCGAGCGGCTCGGGCAAGTCCAGCCTAATGAATATCATAGGCTGCCTAGACACGCCCACCGAAGGCAGCTACCGCATCAACGGCGAGCCGGTGCAGGGCCTGTCGCGCGGCCGCCTGGCCGAGATACGCAACCGCGAGATCGGCTTCGTCTTCCAGAGCTTCAACCTACTCCCGCGGCTTAGCGCGCTGGAGAACGTGGAATTGCCCCTGGTCTACGCCGGGCTCCCCGCCCGCGAGCGGCGCGACCGGGCAGCCGCCATGCTGGCCAAGGTCGGGCTCGAGGGCCGCGAGGCCCACCTCCCGGCCGAGCTCTCCGGCGGCCAGCGCCAGCGCGTGGCCATAGCGCGCGCCCTGGCCGGCCGGCCCTCGGTGCTCCTGGCCGACGAGCCCACCGGCGCGCTCGACCAGAAGACCGGCGTAGAGATCATGGCCATGTTCGCCGAGCTCAACGCCGAAGGCTCCACCATCGTCATCGTCACCCATGACTTGGCCATAGCACGCCAAGCGGCCCGGGCGGTGCGCGTCTTAGACGGGCGCGTCGTCTCCGACGGACCCGGGAGGGAGGTCGCATGAGCCTGTTCGCCGTACGGGAGAGCGCCGGCATGGCGCTCCGCAGCATCAAGGGTAACGCCGGCCGCTCGTTCCTGACCACGCTCGGCGTGCTCATCGGCGCGGGCGCCTTGGTCGCCCTCACCGCGCTGGGCAACGGCGCGAGCCTCGCGGTCGAGGAGAGCCTACGCTCCCTGGGCTCCAATCTGCTCATCGTGTACTCCGGCCAGCCGCGGGGCACCGCCTTGGTGCGCCGCAACACGAGCAACATCACCCCGACCATCAGCGCGGCCGACCTCGAGGCCATACGCGCCCTGCCGGGCGTCGTCATGGCCTCGCCCGAGTCGTCCGCCAACGTGCAGGCCAAGTTCGAAAGCCGCAACGCCTCGGTGAGCGCCGTGGGCACCGACCATCGATACCCGCTCATCCGGAACGCCGCGACGGCTGCAGGCGAGTTCTTCACCGAGGCGGACGTTGAAACGCGTCGCATGGTCGCCGCCTTGGGTAGCAAGGCCGCCGCCGATCTCTTCGGCCCGGACGTCGATCCCTTAGGCCAGCGCGTCAGGCTGAACGGCCAGCCCTTCACCGTGGTCGCCGTCATGCAAAGCAAGGGCAACGATACCACCGACAACCAGGTCTACGTCCCCATAAGCGCCTTCCTGCGCGTTATCGCCGGCGGGAGCAAGTACCAGGCCGTCAACGTGCAGGCGGAGAGCATGGCCGCGCTTCGCGACGTCCAGTCCGCCGTCGAATCGGAGCTCCTGCGCCTGCACGGCCTGCCGTCCATGGACGCCGCTGATTTTTACATAGCCAACCAGCTCGACGTGCTCGGCGCGGCCCAGGGCACCGCCGGCACCTTCACCGTGCTGCTCGGCGGCATCGCCGCCATCAGCCTCATCGTGGGCGGCATCGGCATCATGAACATCATGCTCGTGTCGGTCACCGAGCGCACCCGCGAGATAGGCGTGCGCATGGCCCTGGGCGCCAAGCCCGGCGACGTGCTCATGCAGTTCCTCACCGAGGCCGTGATCCTCTCGGCCTCAGGCGGGGCCCTGGGCGTGGCCGCCGGCGTCGGGGCCGCCTGGGCCTTCGGCCGCTTCGGCGGCATGGCCGCGGCCGTGAGCCCCGGCTCCGTCGCGCTGGCGCTCGGTTTCTCCCTAGTCACCGGTCTCTTCTTCGGCGGTTACCCGGCCTTCAGGGCCTCCCGCCTGGATCCCATAGAAGCCCTGCGCTACGAATAGCGCCGGAGCGAAAGGAACGAACTATGAAACGCCTATTCATCGCCGCCGCCCTGGCCGCGGCCGCCCTCGCCGCCTCCTTCGCCCAGGGGGCGGGCTCCGACCCCGCCACCCAGAAGGCCCGCGAGGAGACCGCCGTCGTCTTCGACCTCGGGCGCGTCTTCGGCTACCTAAACGAGATAGAGAAGGACGCCAAGGTAGCGGCCCTGTCGCGCGACCAGCTTTCGCGGCTCTACGACATCATGGTAGAGATACGCTCTACCAAGCGCCTCGAGTCCTCCCGCGCCAAGGCTCTCCTCGCGACCATCGAGGATAAAATTTTAACGAGCGCTCAACTCATCGCCGTGGACAAGCTCGCCGCCGGCAAGGAGACCGAGAAGTCTTCAAATCAGGCCGCCGGTGCCGGCACCGGCGCCGGATCATCGGGCGGCGTCGGCTCGTTGGCCAGCTACGTCGCCGGGGGCGACTTCAACCCCGTCCTGGACGCGACCAAGACCATGGGCCAGGACTTCAACGCCTTCTTCGAGTACGTGCGCAAGAAGATCGGTAAATAGAGTGGGGCTCTTTCAAAACTCAGCGGGTTTTGAAAGAGCTACCTTAGAAAACTGCGATTGGGCGCAGCGTTTGCAACGCAAACGCAAGCAATCGCAAAGCCAATATCAAAAGTAACCGACTTTTGATATTGGCTAAGAATATAAGGGGGAGCGCGCTTGTCCGCGTTCGGCCGCCGGCTCGGCTGGGCGCCGGCGGCCTAGGACGCCGCGGCTCCCCCTCGCTCCGAAGTCCTCGCCGGCCCGCCGGCTCCGGGCTTCTCCGCTACCCCCTCGGCCTATAGGCGCCGCCTGGGGGGCGCGGACGGGGTAGGGCCTTGAACAGCCCCGGCGCGGGGTATAGGCTGGTATGTGGCGGGCCCGCCGGTAGGCCCGCGAATCAAACCCGCCGAGGATCATGCATGTCCGTAAGCAAAAAACTCATATTCTTTCCGCTACTCCTCGCCGCCGCCGCGGCCGCCCACGCCTCGGGCGGGGGATTAGCCGACGAGCAGGCGGGTCTGGTCATACAGATCGGCGCCCTGCTCTTCGCGGTCAAGGCCGGAGGGCTCTTGGCCCAGCGCTTACGCATACCCGGCGTGCTCGGCGAGCTCCTCGTAGGCGTGGCCATCGGCCCGTACGCCCTGGGGGGGCTGCCGCTGCCGGGCTTCCCGCACGGGCTCTTCGGGACGGGCGTCGTCGGCTCCCTGGTGCCGGTCAGCGGCGAGCTCTACGCGTTCTCCACGGTCGCGTCGATCATACTCCTGTTCATCTCGGGCCTGGAGACCGACCTGTCGCTGTTCATCCGCTACTCGGTGGCGGGAATCGTCGTCGGGGTGGGCGGCGTGGTCGCCACCTTCGCCGGCGGCGCCCTGATCGCCGCGGCGGTCTTCGGCGGCGGCGTCCTGGACGCCCAGAACCTGATGTTCGGCATCATGGCCACGGCCACCAGCATCGGCATCACGGCGCGCATCCTGTCGGAGCGCAAGAAGCTGGACACGCCCGAGGGCGTTACCACCCTGGCGGCGGCGGTCTTCGACGACGTCATGGGCATCGTGCTCCTGGCCGTGGTGCTGGGCGTGAACGCGGCGCGCCAGGCCTCCGGCGGCGGCCTGGCCTGGGGCGGCATCGGAGCGATCGCCCTGCGCGCCTTCGGGCTTTGGTTCCTCTTCACGGCCCTGGGCCTGGTCTTCTCCAAGCGCATCGCCACCGTGCTCAAGAGCTTTAGGCAGAGCAGCCTCTTTACGGTGCTCGCCCTGGGCATGGCCCTGCTCCTGGCCGGCTTCTTCGAGAAGGAAGGCCTGGCCATGATCATCGGCGCCTACGTGATGGGCCTGTCGCTGTCCAAGAGCGACATCAGCCACATCATCATAGATCGGATGCGGGTGCTCTACGAGTTCTTCGTGCCCATCTTCTTCGCCGTCATGGGCATGCTCGTGGACCTGCGCCAGTTCGCCGACCCGCGCGTCCTGGTCGGCGGGCTGGCCTTCACGGCCGTGGCCATGGCGGGCAAGGTGGTAGGCTGCGGCGGCCCCGCCCTGCTGGTCGGCTTTAACCTGCGCGGCGCCCTGCGCATCGGCCTGGGCCTGATGCCCCGCGGCGAGGTGGTCTTGATCCTGGCCGGCATCAGCCTGGCGGCCGGCATGCTACCCGCATCGCTCTTCGGCGTCGCCGTCCTCCTGCCCTTGGTGACGGCGCTCCTCACGCCGCCCTTGCTCAACAAGGCGCTCCTCATACCGGGGCGCGGGACGCGCACGGAGAGCCGAGGCGCCGACACCGGCGCGGTCGAGTTCGAGTTCCCGTCTTCCGATATCGCAACCTTGGTCACCGATACCATGACGCACCAGCTCCAATCGGAGGGCTTCTTCGTCCGTACCATGGACATCGAGGACGGCATCGCGCAGGTGCGTAAGGACGATACGGCCTTCTCCCTCCGGCTGCGCGGGCCCGTCCTAGAGGCGCAGGGGCCGGTCGGCGACCTGCCGGTGGCCCAGACCGCGGTCTTCGAGGCCGTGGCCGCCCTCAATACGAGCTTCTCCAAGCTTAAGAAGGACTTTAAGCTCGGTTCCCTCGGCAAGGAGCTCCCCCCGTCGGCCCCCGAGGCCGAGGCCCCGGCCCTGGGCTTCGGGCGGGGCAAGCCTTCGCGCCTCTCGGCCTTAAGCCCGTTCTGCGTTAGCCTGGACCTCAAGGGCGAGACCAAGGAAGAGGTCGTGCGGGAGCTCCTGGGCCTCCTTAAGGAGGCGCGTAAGGTGGACGACGTCGAGGCCGCGTTCGCCGCCATCATGGAGCGCGAGGCGTCCATGAGCACCGGCATGCAGGACGGCGTCGCCCTACCGCACGCCAAGATCGACGGGGTGGAGCACTTAGTCGCGGCCGTGGGCCTCAAACCGGGCGGCATGGACTTCGCCTCGCTCGACGGCAAGCCTACGACCATCGTCGCGCTCTCGCTGTCGCCTACGAAGAACCCCGAGTCGCATCTGCAATACCTAGCCGCCGTCGGCAAGGCCCTCCGCTCGGAGGCCCTGCGCGCCAAGCTCCTTTCGGCCCCGAACCCCGGCGCGGTCGCCGAGATCTTGAACATATAGCCGCGGCGGCCTTAGCCCCCCAGGCGCTCCAGGCTCCAGAGCATGCCGGCGGGGTCGCCTTGGCAGGCCGGCGCTAGGTACAGGCCGTGGGCCATGAGGCGGCGGCCGGAGAGCTCGCGGCCGGGTCCGGCCCCGTCCTCGCGCACCAGGTAGCGGGCCGCCGGCTCCAGGCCCTTGAGCCTGACGGCGAAGGGGCGGGCGGCGGGCCGGTAGCGCCGGAGGGCGTAGTAGGCGACCGCCCGCGAGCCGTCCGGGGCGACAGAAATCCAGCCCAGGCCGTCCTCGCCGCCGGGGCCGGCGTCGGCCGGTCCCAGGCGAAGGCGAGCGCCGCCGTGCAGGACCGCCCGCCAGGCCTTGTACCAAGCTATGCGGGCGCGTATCTCGTCGGCCTCGCCGTCGGGCAGGGCGCGCAGGTCCAGTTCGTAGCCCAGGTTGCCGGCGAAGGCGACGCGGTGGCGCTCGGCCAGGCTCGAGACCCGGCCGGTCTGGTGGTTCGGCGTCGCCGAGACGTGGGCGCCGAGGTACTCGGGGGGTATGAAGTAAGCGGTGCCCTCCTGGATATCCAGGCGCGAGAGCGCGTCCGAGTTGTCACTGGCCCAATACTGCGGGAAGAAGGATAGTAGGCCGTAGTCCATGCGGCCGCCGCCGCCGGCGCAGCCTTCGAAGAGCGTGTCGGGGAAGGCCGAAGTCACGCGGCGGACGAGCTCGTAGAGGCCCTTCGCCCAGGCGACGCGCTCGCAGCCCGCGTGGCTGTGGGGGCGATTCATGTCCCACTTCACGTACTCGGCCTTGGCCTCCGCTATAGCCGCCGTTATGACGCCCGCCACGTGGTCCACGACCTTTGGCCTACTCAGGTCTAGGACCAGCTGGTTGCGCGATAGCCCGCTTACGCGGCCGGGCTGGGCGAGCGCCCAGTCCGGATGGCGCCGATACAGCTCGCTGTCGGGATTGACCATCTCCGGCTCCACCCAGAGCCCGAAGCGTAGGCCTTTGGCCCGGACGGCGTCGGCCAGCTCGGCTAAGGAGCCTCCCAGCTTGGCGCGGTTGGGCTCCCAGTCCCCGAGGCCGCGCCGGTCGGAGTCGCGCGAGCCGAACCAGCCGTCGTCCAGCACGAAGAGCTCGATACCCAAGTCGGCGGCCTTCTCCGCTAGGCCCAGGATAGCCGGGCGGTCGAAGTCGAAGTAGGTGGCCTCCCAATTGTTTGCCAGGACCGGCCGCTCGCGGCCGCGCCAGGCCGGCGGGCAAAGGCTCTCGCGGACGTAGCGATGGAAGGCGGCCGAGAGCCCGTTCAAGCCATGGTCGCTCCAGGCGATTACGGCCTCGGGCGTGGCGAACTCCCCGCCCGGGCCGAGCTCGAAGGCGGCCAGCTCGGGGTGCAGGCCGGCCTGCAGGCGCAGGCAGCCTTCCTCGTCGCGCTCGGCCAGGATGGCCCAGTCGCCCGAGTAGACGAGCGAGAGGCCTAGGCAGCGGCCCGCGTCCTGGCCGCAGCCCGGCTCGCAGACTATCGCCCCGGGCCACTGGGCGTGGCCCGAGCTCCCGCGTCGCGAGCCTAAGGATAGCGAGCCCCGGGGCAGGGGGCCTCGCTCGGCGTAGCGCTCGCGGGCCCAGGCGCCGGGGAAGTGCATGAAATCCGGGGCGGCGAAGGAATAGAGGTCCATGGACAGGCTCATGAGGCGTTCGATCCGAAGGGCCGCGGGGCCGCCCGCTCGCGCTTTAGCCGAGCGCAGCATGACGGATGGCAGGACGGTATAGGAGAGCTCGAGCTCCAGGCCGCTGACGGCGTCGGCCAGGCTCAGTTCGAGGGTGGACGTACCCGGCGGGACCCGCGACTCGACGAGGCCGCCGAGGGGAGGGCGGCCTTCGTAGATGCGGCTACCGACCAGGCGCAGGTCCATGGCCGGCCCCGCCCGCCCGCTCGCCGCCGCTGCGCCCGACGGCGATACCGGCGCCGCGGGCCGGGCGATGAAGGCCGGCGTCCTAAAGTCGCCGCCCTCGGGCTCGGGGTACTCGAAGGGCAGGCGCCCCGGGGCATGCTCGGGGAAGCCGGCGGCGGCCGGCGCTACGACCGCCTGCGAATAGGGCGCCGCCGCGGCCGCCAGGTCGTCCAAGAGCGCCAAGGCGTCATCTCCCGACAAGGGCGCGCCTACGTGCAGGCTCAGGGGCCTGCCGGTGAAGATACCGAGGCCCAGGCAGAAGCTATCGTTCCTGAGTATGAAGGCCTGTTTTCCGTCCACGCCGTAGGCGCTTATGCCGCGCGGCGCGGCGATCTCGTCGATCATATGCTATCCCCCCAGGCCTATCTTGGCCGGCCGCGGCTCGCCGCGCAAGGCCCAGGCCGCGCACGGGAGCGCCCTGGCCACGACCATCGCCGACGCGCTATCATCGAGGCGTTAGGGGGACCGTAACTCGATGCATGAAAAACTACCGGCCTGGGTCGGGGCGGGCGCGTTTACGCTGGCCTTCAGCGCCGGGGTCGTCAACGTCTTCACCTTCGAAAGCGTCCTGCACCAGTCGGTTACGCACCACTCGGGCAGCGCCTCGGTCATGATGTTGGCCCTGGCCCAGGGCCGTTGGGAGCTCGCGGGGCGATTAGCCGCCCTGATACTCGCCTTCGTCTTCGGCTCCGTCGTGAGCGGCGCGGTCATACGCGACTACCACCTGAGGCTCGGACGCCGCTACGGGCTCTGCCTGATGGCAGAGTCCCTAGCCATACTCTCCGCATGGTCCATGTTCCATCGCCTGCCCGGCTTGGCCCAGCTCATCCTCGCGGCCGCTAGCGGACTGCAGAACGCCCTGGCCACCACCTATTCGGGCGCCGTCATCCGTACCACCCATCTAACCGGCGTCTTCACCGACTTAGGCGTGGCGCTCGGCAATAGCCTGGCCGGCATCGCGGTCCCTAAGCGCAAGCTTGAGCTCCTCCTGGCCATACTCGCCGGTTTCTTAGCCGGGGGCTTAACGAGCGGGCTTCTGTACCCGCGTTGGGGGAGCGCCGTCTTGGCCATCCCCGCCGCGTTCACCGGGGTCGCGGGGCTCGCGTACTTCATTTACCGGCATGGCTCGGAGGGGCGGCAGGGACGATAAGGCGGCCCTAGCAGGGTGATGACAAACTCGATGCTTGTCATCACCCTGCAGTGCAATTGCT
>CALKWG010000364.1 GCA_938004315.1 uncultured Spirochaetaceae bacterium | reverse complement strand
GAGATCGTATTCGGTGACTGGAGTTCAGACGTGTGCTCTTCCGATCTACTAAGGCGGCCACGGCGCGCAGCTCGCGATCTTGAGTCGATAAGCCGGCGGCCTCGGCCACGAAGCGCGCCTTCTCGATGTCGCCTGCGTAGAGCAGGCACAGGGCCGAGGCTATGAGCTCCGGCTGGGCGCCGCGATCGGAGGGGAGCCTGGCCAGCTCCTGCCAGGCCTCCGCCGCCTCTAGCCAGCGTCCGGCCGCCTGCAGGAGCGCGGCGCGCTCCCGCACGAGCGGGGATCGCCGATCGGCCGCCGTAAGGGGAACGAGCGCGTCGATCGCGCGCATGGCCTCCGACAGCGAGGCTCGAGAACGGATAAAGCTCAGGGATAGGTCGACGAAGCCGGCCTCCGCGGAACGGCGCGTTAGCGCGGCGAGCTCGGCGGCGAAATCCGCCGGGGCGGCTTGCGCCGACGCCGCGGAAGCCTCGCCGGCGGAAGGCGGCCGCGGCGCTCCGGGAGCCTGCGCGAGCGCCGGAGGCGCGGCGAGGAGCCCGATCGCCGCCGCGAGGAGGGCGGCCTTGGGGACGCGTTCGCCCTGATGGCTACGGCGGAGGCGCTTCATGGCGGCCATGGCTGGGGGCTCAGGCGTCCCCGTCGACGCCGGCTTCGGGCTCGGCGGCCTTAGGCTTGCGTCGGCCGCCGCCTGACTTCGAGGCTTCGGGCTTGTAGGGGGCGGCCGCCTGCGCGCCTCCGACGCGTCCAGCCTGGCGCTTAGCCCCGAATTTGCCGCCGAGCGAGGCTAAGAACGCCACGAGGAGCCCGAGCAGGAAGGAGCTTAAGATCGTGATGACGATGGGTACCTGCCGCAAGGTCACGAAGGCGAGCGATATATCGCAGCGGTTATCCAGGTTGAAGCCTATGAACACGAGGGCGAGCGTCGATATCGCTATGTACGCGAGTAGCTTGAACGGCATCCTACACCTCCTGGCCGCGGAACGTGGCCCCCCTAAGCGATTCGAGCCTGACCCGCGCGAAGCTCCCGATACGGGACGCGTCGCCGGGGAATACGACCATCATATCTTGGTCCGTCCTAGCCAGGAGCTCGCCTTCCTTCTTCTTGGAGCGATCCTCGACGAGGACCAGGGCGGTCTTCCCCAGATAGGATTTCATGAGCTCCCGGGTGATCTCCTTTTGGAGCGCTATCACGCGGGCGAGGCGTTCCTTCTTTACAGCATCGGGCAAGGCGCCGGGAAGCTTAACCGCCGCCGTGCCTTCGCGGGGGTTAAAGAAGTACATATAGGCGTAGGCGAAGCGGACCCGGCGCATGAGCTCGAAGGTGGCCTCCAGGTCCTCTTCGGTCTCGCCGGGGAAACCTACCAGTATATCCGTCGAGAGGCTGAGTTCGGGAATGCGCGCCTTCATGCGCTCGACCAAGGCCAGGTAGTCGGCGGCCGTGTAGCGGCGATTCATGGCCGAAAGCACGCGGTCCGAGCCGTGCTGCACGCACAGGTGCACGTGGCGGGCCAAGACCGGCTCTTGGGCCATGACCTCTATGGTCTCATCCGACAAGTCCTTAGGGTGGCTCGACACGAAGCGTATGCGCCCGACGCCGAGCGACGTGGCCTCGGCGGCTACGAGCTTAAGAAGCCCGGGGAAGCGCAAGGCTTCGGGCAGGTCGGCGCTTGCATCGCCGTTCGCGGCGTAACGGTACGAGTTGACGTTTTGCCCGAGTAGGGTGACCTCGCGGACGCCCCGCTCGGCCATGGTCCTAAGCTCGGCCAGGATGGCCTGCGGATCGCGCGAGACCTCGCGGCCGCGCACGTAGGGGACGATGCAGTAGGCGCAGTAATTGTCGCAGCCGTGCATGATGGGCAGGAAGGCCCGGAAGGCGCCGGGCTCCAAGTGGGAAGGGGCGAAGGCGAAGGCGGGGCTCTCCTCGACCGCCGGCAAGACGCGGCCCTGGGCGGCGGCGTCCAGGACGAGGCCGAAGGCTTGCTTCTGGAAGTTCCCAAGGACGTAGTCGATAGCCGGCTGACGCTTCTTCATCTCCTCCTTAAGGCGCTCGGCCATGCATCCGGTTATAACCAGGACGAAACGCCGCTTTCGCTTCTCGGCGGCGTAGTGGCTTATGCGACCCCAGGCTCGGTTCTCGGCGCTGATGCGGACGCTACAGGTGTTGATGACGACGAGATCGGCCTCCTCGGGATCCGCGGCCGGTTCCCAGCCGCGCTCGCGGCATTGGGCCTCGAGCGCGGTCGATTCGGCCTTGTTCATCTGGCAGCCGTAGGTCTCGATAAAATAGCGCATGGCGTCTCGCATACAAAGAAATACCCTCCGCTATGCGGAGGGCTCATGGGGGCGTCGTGACCTTCGCTCGCGGCGAGCCCTACGATCGCGACTTTAGCCCCTTGGCGAACTTAAAGAGGCTGAAGACGCCGAAGCCTAGGAGGGCGACGCCGCCTGCGCCTAAAAGGAAGCCGGTAAGGCCCTTCAGGAAGATCGAGGCCAGGCCCAAGGCGCCGGCGCCCATCATGATGGTGCCGGTCATCTTGTCCGAGCTATTCTTGCCGGCCAGGCCCATGACGCCGAGGGCGATGAGGC
>CALKWG010000363.1 GCA_938004315.1 uncultured Spirochaetaceae bacterium | reverse complement strand
CCGAGCCCAACGCCGGTACCGACGCCGCGGGCCAGCAGACGAGCGCCGAGCTCAAAGGCAGCCATTATCTCCTTAACGGCTCCAAGATCTTCATCACCAACGCCGGCCCCGCCGATATCTACATCGTCTTCGCCATGACCGACCGCTCCAAGGGCACGCGCGGCATCAGCGCCTTCATCCTCGAGAAGGGCATGCCCGGCTTCTCCATCGGCAAGAAGGAAGAGAAGATGGGCATACGCGGCTCGTCCACCTGCGAGCTCATCTTCGAGAACGTCGAAGTGCCGGCGGCCAACCTCCTGGGGAAGGAAGGCGGCGGCTTCGGCGTGGCGATGAAGACCCTGGACGGCGGCCGCATCGGTATCGCGGCCCAGGCCCTGGGCCTGGCGCAGGGCGCCCTCTCCGAGACCGTCGCCTACGTCAAGGAGCGGAAGCAATTCGGCAAGCCCATCGCCTCCTTCCAAAACACCCAATTCCAGCTGGCCGACATGCAAGCCAAGGTCGACGCGGCCCGGCTCCTCGTGTACCGCGCCGCCTGCCTCAAGGACGCCAAGCAGCCCTATAGCGTCGAGGCCGCCACGGCCAAGCTCTTCGCTTCGGAAGTCGCCATGGAGGTAACCACCAAGGCCGTGCAGCTGCACGGCGGCTACGGCTACACGCGCGAGTACCCGGTGGAGCGCATGATGCGCGACGCCAAGATCACCGAGATCTACGAGGGCACCTCCGAGGTGCAGCGCATGGTCATAGCGGCGGCCCTTTTAAAATAGGCCGCGGACAGGAGAACAGCTACGATGAACATAGTCGTGTGCATAAAGCAGGTCCCCGACACGACCGAGGTCAAGATCGACCCGGTCACCGGCACCCTGATCCGGGACGGCATACCCAGCATCATGAATCCCGACGACAAGGCCGGCCTGGAAGCCGCCCTGGCCCTGAAGGACGCTCTCGGCGCGAAGGTCACGGCGCTCAGCATGGGCCCGCCCCAGGCCGAGCTCGCCCTGCGCGAAGCCCTGGCCATGGGAGCCGACGAGGCCGTGCTCCTATCCGACCGCGCCTTCGGCGGGGCGGACACCTGGGCCACCTCGAGCACCCTAGCGGCCGCGCTTAAAAGAATCCCCCACGACCTGATCGTCTGCGGCCGACAGGCCATCGACGGCGATACCGCCCAGGTCGGCCCCCAGATAGCCGAGCACCTGGGCCTGCCGCACGTGAGCTACGTGAGCGAGCTCGCCGTAACGGGCGGCTACTCGGAGCTCAAGCGCGTCTTCGAGGACGGCTACCAACGCCTGCGCGTCAAGCTGCCCTGCCTGATCACCTCGCTCAAGGGCATGAACCAGCCGCGCTACATGTCCGTGGGCGGCGTCTACGAAGCCTACCGCAAGGATATCGCCGTATGGGGTTTGGCGGACTTAAGCCTAGACCCCGAGCGCATAGGCTTGAAGGGCTCGCCCACCCGCGTGAAGTCATCCTACACCAAGGGCTCGAAGAGCGCGGGCAAGGTCTACGAGCTGGACCCCAAAGAGGGCGCCAGGCTCGTCGTCGAACAGCTCAAAGAGAAATTCATCATCTAAGGCGGGAGCGTACGCAATGGATATTTCAGGATACAAGGGCGTGATGGTATTCGCCGAGCAGCGGCGCGGCGCGGTTCAAAACGTAGCCTATGAGCTCTTGGGGGCGGGGCGGGCGATAGCCGACGCGCTCGACGAGCCGCTCATAGCCCTGCTAGCCGGCTCGGAGCTCGGCGAGGAGCCGGCGCGCGAGCTGGCCGCCTACGGCGCCGACCTCGTAGTCGTGGTCGACCACCCGAGCCTGGCTCGCTACCTCACCGAGCCCTATGCCAAGGCCGTCATGGCGGCGGTCGAGCGATATAAACCGGGCATCGTCTTCTTCGGCGCCACGACCATCGGCCGCGACCTGGCGCCCCGGGTATCCGCCCGGGCGGCCACCGGCCTCACGGCCGACTGCACGGCCTTGGCCATAGACGACGCCTCGCGGAACCTGCTCATGACGCGGCCGGCCTTCGGCGGCAACATCATGGCCACCATCGTCTGCCCCGAGTATCGCCCGCAGATGTCCACCGTGCGGCCCGGCGTCATGCGGAAGCTCGAGCGCGATCCCTCGCGACCGCTCCGCGTCGAACGACTGGAGCCGACCTTCGACGGGTCGGACCTGGCGGTCGAGATACTCGAGGAGGTGGTGGAGAAGGCTCAGAAGAAGAAGATCGAGGAGGCCTCCGTCCTCGTAGCCGGCGGGCGCGGCATGGGCAGCCCCGAGAACTTCAAGAAGCTCGACGGCCTGGCCGACGCCTTGGGCGGCCTCGTCGCCGCGTCGCGCGCGGTGGTGGACTCAGGCTGGGTGCCGCAGGACCGCCAGGTGGGGCAGACGGGCAAGACCGTGCGGCCCGACCTGTACCTGGCCTGCGGCATCTCGGGCATGATCCAGCACATCGCGGGCATGGAGGATTCCGAATTCATCGTAGCGGTGAACAAGAACAAGGACGCCCCGATCTTCGAGTACGCCGACCTAGGCATCGTGACCGACGTGAACAAATTCGTCCCGGCGTTGGAGGAGGAGCTCAGGGCCGCGCGG
>CALKWG010000362.1 GCA_938004315.1 uncultured Spirochaetaceae bacterium | reverse complement strand
GTGGAGAAGAACCCCGGCGACAGGCTGGCCGGCGCCACGGTGAACGGCCCGGGCATGCTGGTCTTCCGCGCCGGCGCCGTCGGCGAGGATACGGCCTTGGCGCGCATCGTCCGCCTGGTCGAGGAGGCCCAGGGCTCCAAGGCGCCCATCGCGGCGCTGGCGGACAAGGTCTCCGGCGTCTTCGTGCCGGTCGTGGTGGCGATCGCCTTCGTAGCAGCCGGCGCCTGGTTCCTGGCCGGGAACGGCCTGGAGTTCTCGCTCCGCGTCTTCGTCGCCGTCTTGACGATAGCCTGCCCCTGCGCCCTGGGCTTGGCCACGCCGGTGGCCATCATGGTGGGCACGGGCAAGGGAGCCGAGCTCGGCATCCTGATCAAGGGCGGCGAGGCCCTGGAGACCGCCCATAAGGTCAAGGCCGTCGTGCTCGACAAGACCGGCACCATCACCGTAGGTAAGCCCTCGGTCACCGATATCCGCGCTTACGGCGGCTTCGAGCCGGACGAGGCGCTGCGCCTGGCCGCCGGGGCCGAGCTGGGCTCGGAGCATCCGCTGGGCGCCGCGATCGTGGCGGCCGCCAAGGGTCGCGGGCTCTCGGCCCCGGCGCCGTCGGGGCTCAAGGCCGTCCCGGGCCGCGGCATCGAGGCGACCGTCGATGGCCGCGCCCTCCTCGTCGGCAACGCCCGCCTCATGGATGAGCGCGGCGTAGCGACCGACGGGGCGCAAGCCGACTTGGCCGCGCTCTCGGCGGAGGGGAAGACCGTCATGCTCGTGGCCGCCGACGGCCGCTTGGCCGGCGCCCTGGCCGTGGCCGACACGGTGAAGCCCACGAGCGCCGCGGCGGTCGCCGCCTTCCGCGCCCTGGGCATCGAGACGGCCATGATCACCGGCGATTCCCGGCCCGTGGCCGAGGCCATCGCCCGCCAGGTCGGCGTCGACCGCGTCCTGGCCGAGGTGCTGCCGGAGGACAAGGCGAACGAAGTGGCCAAGCTGCAGGCCGGCGGCGCCGTCGTAGCCATGGTCGGCGACGGCATCAACGACGCGCCGGCTTTAGCCCGGGCCGACGTGGGCATAGCCATCGGCTCGGGCACCGACGTGGCCGCCGAGTCGGCCGACGTGGTCCTGGCCCGCAGCGACCTCATGGACGCGGTCAAGGCCCTCTCGCTCTCCAAGGCTACGATACGGGTGATCAAGCAGAACCTGTTCTGGGCCTTCGCGTATAACACCCTGGGGATCCCGGTGGCGGCCGGCCTCCTCTATCTCTTCGGCGGACCGCTCCTCAACCCCATGCTCGCGGCGGCCGCCATGGCCTTCTCGAGCGTCTCGGTGGTCAGCAACGCCTTGCGCCTTAAGCGCTTTAAATAAGGAGGCTGTGCGATGGCTAAGAAAGAAGGAACGCCGGAGGCCGGATGCTGCGGCGGAGCGGCCGAGGCCGACTCGAGCGGCGGACCGGGCTGCCGCAAGACCCATAGGGACGCGGAGCTCAAGCGCTCCCTAGACGCCCGCCTGGCCCGCATCGAAGGGCAAATTCGGGGCTTAAGACGCATGATAGCCGAGGACGCCTACTGCGACGACGTGCTGGCCCAGGCCTCCGCGGCGCGAGCCGCCCTGGGCAAGGCCTCGCTCGCGGTACTCGAGCACCATATGAAGCACTGCCTGATCGACCGGGTGCGCTCGGGAGAAATCGAGATCGTCGACGAGCTCATGGACACCCTGGGCCGGATGGTATGAAGGCTACGGACGGCGCGACCTGACAGGTTGAAGACCCCGCCGGAAAGGGTAGCGCCGCCCTTAGTCCCGCGCCCAGGCCGCCCCGGCGGCTATCGCCCGAGCTCCCGCCGGGCAGCCGTCGACATGGGCGCCCGGCAGGTAGCCGGCGCTCATGAGGAATTCGCCCACGATCTCCCCGCCGACGAAGCGGAAGCGGCTTTTAAATAGCTTGAGCCATTCGGCCTTGCTTAAGGGATGATGTTCGTCGAGCCAAGCCTTGAACGAGCCGTATTCGCCCCGCAGCGCGACGAGCTCGCGGGCGTTATATACGGCCGCGCGCACCTTGAGCCGGTTCCGCACGACGCCCGGGTCGGCCAGAAGCCGCGCGATCTCGGCCTCGCCGTAGGCGGCCACCTTTTCGGGATCGAAGCCGTCGTAGGCCTTGAAGAATCCGTCCCGTTTCTTGAGTATGCCGGTCCACGACAGGCCCGCCTGGTTGATCTCCAAGATAAGGCGGCCGAGAAGCCCCGAGTCGTCGTCGATGGGGAAGCCGTATTCCAGGTCGTGATAGAGGCGGTCGCGATGGCCCTCGGGCAGGGTCGCGCAGTAGGCGCAGTAGCTATCGAAATCGGGCATGGCCCGAGCATACGCCGACGGGACGCGAGGCGCAAGGCGCGTCGCGCCTCGCCCGCGCTCATGCCCCCTGGTAATTTCTCATAACTGCGTTAAACTATGCCCCAAGCCGCGGTTCACGAAAGCCGCGGCCCGGAGGTAGGTATCATGAAACGTTCACGATTAGTAGCGCCCATAGCGGCGGCCGCGCTCGCCGTATCGCTCGGCTCGTGCCTGGCCCTGCCCGGCGGTCTCCCCAACCCGCTCGGCGGGCTACGCGCCAGGGCGGACGCCGAGATCTCGTCCGCCGTGGGCCTCACCGGCATGAGCCGCAAGATGATGTTCAACGTCATCTACGCTCAGGTCTTCTTCATCGGGGGCTTCGGCGCTTACTACTACGATTTGGAGGAGACGCAAGGCACGATCTGGCGCATCGAGAGCCGTGACGAAGACGGTTCGGTCGACGTCGTCGAAGCCGAGCGAGCGCTCCTAAAAAGCCTGCCGAACGGCGATCGCTGGTGGTTCCTAGCGTGGCGAGCCGACGGCGAGGCCTGGGAATTCGAAGCGCTGATGGATAAGGATCTCTACGCCAAGAAGATCCGCTATTTTAACGCCGACGTAAAGCGCGTCGAGGAGGCCAAGTTCGACCCGCCGAGCGCCAAGGCCGATCCGGAGGCCGAGTCGACGCCCCCCGAGGCCGCGCCGACGGCCGCGCTCGGCGCCGCCGACTTCAAGAACTACGTCAAAGGCCGCGAGACCATCCGCGTCGGGACGGTCAGCTACCAGACCGAACGCATAGAATGGAGCTTCTTCGACGAAGAGGAAAAAGTCACCTATCGCTACACCTGGTGGGTCGACCCCAAGGCCCCCGGCGGGATCGTAAAATTCGAGTGGGCCGAGAGCGGCTCGAAGGAAAGCCTGAAAGGCGAGCTCGTCTCGATTAAGAAGGGCTATACGACCAAGTTCTCATCGTTCTAGCCGGGTGCTGACAAAGGCGAAAGCGCCTTTGTCAGCAGCTTCCTAAATGTGGCGATTGCGTAGAAAACCGTGAGGTTTTCGAGCAATTGCACTGCAGGGTGATGACAAGCATCGAGTTTGTCATCACCCTGCTAGGCGATACGGGGCGGGCGCCATGCGCTCCCCCCGACGCCGGCGGGCCTCGTCCGCCCGCCGGCTTGCCCCGATTCGGCCAGCCGTTGTATGATTCCGGACAACGGCGGCGCCGCGCGCCCGCCGGCGCGCCGCCGGCCGGAGAGCAGCTGGGCGCCCGGCCCGCGGCCCGCTCAATCGTACAGCGGAGCGTGGCCATGGCTAAGTACCCCTTCAGCGAGATCGAACCTAAGTGGCAGAAGTATTGGGACGAGCATAAGACCTTCAAGGCGAGCGAGGACCCGTCCTTCCCCAAGGACAGGCGCCGCTACGTGCTCGACATGTTCCCCTACCCCTCCGGCGCCGGCCTGCACGTCGGCCACCCGGAAGGCTACACCGCAACCGACATCTACTGCCGCTACCTCCGCATGAACGGATACAACGTCCTCCATCCCATGGGCTTCGACTCCTTCGGCCTCCCGGCCGAGAACTACGCCATCCAGACCGGCACCCATCCGGCCGTGACCACCGCCGCCAACATCGGGCGCTTCCGCGAGCAGATCAAGAGCCTGGGCTTCTCCTACGACTGGGACCGCGAGCTGGCCACGAGCGACGCCGACTACTACAAGTGGACGCAGTGGATCTTCATCCAGCTCTTCAAGAAGGGCCTGGCCTACGAGTCGGAGGCGCCCATCAACTGGTGCCCCTCCTGCAAGACCGGCCTGGCCAACGAGGAGGTCAAGGACGGCGAGTGCGACCGCTGCCATACCAAGGTAACGCGCAAGCGCATCCGGCAGTGGATACTCAAGATCACCGCCTACGCCGACCGCCTGCTTTCCGACCTGGAGGGCTTGGATTGGCCCGAGCCGGTCAAGGCCATGCAGCGCAACTGGATAGGCCGCTCCGAGGGCGCCTCGGTAAGCTTCAAGCTGGACGGCCTGGACGCGAGCCTCGAGGTCTTCACCACCCGCCCCGACACGCTCTTCGGCGCCACCTACATGGTCGTCGCGCCGGAGCACCCGCTGGTGGAGAGGTTGACGACGGGCGGGCAGAAGGCCGCCGTCGAGGCCTACGTCGACGCGGCCGCGAAGAAGAGCGACCTGGAGCGAACAGACCTGGCCAAGGACAAGACCGGCGTCTTCACCGGCTCCTACGCGATCAACCCGGTCAACGGCCGGAAGATACCCGTCTGGATCTCCGACTACGTGCTCATCAGCTACGGCACCGGCGCCATCATGGCGGTACCGGCGCACGACGAGCGCGACTGGGACTTCGCCAAGAAATTCGAGCTGCCCATCATCCAGGTGGTCGCCCGCGAGGGCAGCCCCGAGGCGCGCCTGGGTAGCTGCGGCGACCCGGAGGAGTGCTTCGCCGACGAGGGCATCGCGATCAACTCGGGCGACTGGAACGGCACGCCGACAGCGGACTTCAAGAAGGCCATCACGAAATGGCTCGAGGATAGGGGCCAAGGCAAGCTCGCGGTCAACTACAAGCTCCGCGACTGGCTCTTCAGCCGCCAGCGCTACTGGGGCGAGCCCATCCCCGTGGTCCACTGCGATCGCTGCGGCGTCGTGCCCGTGCCCGAGGAGCAGCTGCCGCTGACCCTGCCCGAGGTGAAGAGCTACGAGCCCTCGGGCACCGGCGAGTCGCCCCTGGCCAACATCGAGGCCTGGGTGAACACGAGCTGCCCGAGCTGCGGCGGCCCCGGCCGGCGCGAGACCAACACGATGCCCCAGTGGGCCGGCTCCTGCTGGTACTACCTGCGCTACATCGACCCGAGGAACGAGAAAGCCTTCGTCGCGCGCGACAAGGTGGACTACTGGATGCCGGTCGACCTCTACGTCGGCGGCGCCGAGCACGCGGTGCTGCACCTGCTCTACGCGCGCTTCTGGCACAAGGTTCTCTTCGACCTGGGGCTGGTGAATTCGGTCGAGCCCTTCCAACGCCTGGTCAACCAGGGCATGATCCTGGGCGAGGACAACCAGAAGATGTCTAAGAGCCGCGGCAACGTGGTGAACCCCGACGACATCGTGCGCGAATACGGCGCCGACGCCATGCGCGTCTATGAGATGTTCATGGGTCCGCTCGAGGTCTCTAAGCCCTGGGCCACGGCCGGCCTCGTCGGCGTGAGCCGCTTCCTGGAGCGCCTCTGGGCCATGGGCGAGAAACCGCTATCCGACGCCGAGCCCGAGGGCGAGCTCGTGAAGCTCATGCACAAGACCATACGCAAGGTGAGCGACGACATCTCGAGCTTGAACTTCAACACGGCCATCTCGGCCATGATGGTGCTCTCGAGCGAGGCGAACAAGCTGGACGCGATCCCGCGGAGCCTCTGGTCGGCCCTGGTGCGCATGGTCGCGCCCTACGCGCCTCACCTGGGCGAGGAGCTCTGGCGTAAGGCCGGCGAGCGCGAGTCCGTAGCCAAGGCGAACTGGCCGGTTTACGATCCCGCGCTCTGCGAGGACGACGAGCTGACGGTGGTGGTGCAGGTGAACGGCAAGCTCCGCGCCGACTTCCGCGCGGCCAAGGACGCCGACCAGGCCGCGCTCGAGGCGGCCGCCCGCGCCATCCCCAAGATAGCGGAGCAGCTGGCCGGCAAGGAGATCGTCAAGACGATCGTGGTGCCTGGCAAGCTGGTCAATTTCGTAGTACGCTAAAGGCCGTCGGGCCGGGAGCCGCCCTTCGGGGCGGCCTCGGACCGACGCCTCGCCCCTTCCCGTCGCCGAATGCTTGTAAATCGTCCGGCACTGGCGCATACTACCCCTATGGATAAGTGGGAGCGAGCGACCTTCGTCGCCTTCATCCTCGGCGTCGTCGCGCTGATCGTAGAGCGCGCCGAGCCGAGCCCGCCTCTCGCCGCGCTCATCCACGTCCTGGACTTCGCGATCCTCGCCCTGATCATCGGGTCGACTATCGCGGAGATCGCCGCAGCCAAGTATCGACTGAACTACCTAAAGACCCATTGGGCGGCCCTGACCTTCACCGCGGCGTTCACGGGGCTTTTCCTCTACGCGAAGTTCGTGACCTTCTTCCTTGAAGGCTCAGGGAGCCTCAACGACGTCGCCGTCGGGCTTAGGAACGCGTTCCTCCTGCTCAAAGTCTTCGGGCGCCTGAGAAAACTATTCAAGATCGTCGAACGCCTCTCGGCCAAACCGGCGCAAACGGTACTCGTCTCCTTCCTGCTGGTCATCGTGGCCGGCGCCTTGGCGTTGATGCTGCCGGCGGCCACGGCCGACGGGCGCGGCCTGCGCGCGCTCGACGCGCTCTTCACCGCCGCTTCGGCGGTATGCGTAACCGGGCTCGTCGTCGTCGACACCGCCGTCGACCTAACCAGGTTCGGCCAATCGGCCGTCCTGATCCTCATCCAAATCGGCGGCTTGGGTATCATGCTGTTTTCCTTCTTCGTGATGATCGCCCTACGCAAGCGCCTATCGCTGAAGGACAGGCTCACCGCCTCGTATATGCTGAGCGAGGACGATATGCTCGGGCTTTCGCGGAGCGTCCGCACCATCGTGCTGTCCACCCTCGGTATCGAGGCGGCCGGAGCGCTCGCGTTAGGCCTTCGCTTCCTAACGCTCGGGGACGCGCCGTCGGACGCCGCCTTCAAGGGGCTCTTCCACGCCGTCTCCGCCTTCTGCAACGCCGGCTTCGCGCTCTATAGCGACAGCCTGGAGTCGTTCCGCCGCGACCCCATCGTCACCGCGACCATCGCCGGCTTGATCATCCTAGGCGGCATCAGCTTCGGCGTTATCAACGATCTGAAAGCCTGGGCCGCGTCGGTCCTACGCGGACCCCGACGGGGCGTCTGGCGCGTGCGGAGGATCTCCGGCATGAACTCCCGGGCCGTCATCGCCCTGAGCGCCGCCCTCGTCTTCATCGGCTTCTGCGGCTTCTATCTCTTGGAGCATCGCCGTACGATGGCGTCCTACGGCCTGGGCGAGCAGTACCTGGCGGCGTTCTTCCAATCGGTCACCTTAAGGACCGCCGGCTTCAACTCGGTGCCCTTCGGCGAGCTCCGCGACGCCACGCTCCTGTTCATGGTCGCCTTTATGTTCATCGGCGGCGCCTCCGGCAGTACCGCGGGCGGCATCAAGGTGAACAGCCTCGCCGCCATGCTGGCCTATCTCGCGGCCTTCCTGCGACAGGAAAAGACGCCGCGGATAGGCCGCTATTCGGTATCGGCGGACAAGGTCGGCAAGTCCTTCCTCATACTCTTCTTCGGTCTCGCCGCGGTCTTTTCGGGGACCTTCGTCCTGAGCTTGAGCGAAGACGCGCCGTTCATAGACCTGCTCTTCGAGGCGACCTCGGCCTTCGGCACCGTCGGCCTCTCCACCGGCCTGACGCCGGGGCTTTCGGACGTCGGGAAGTGGCTGATCATCTCTTTAATGTTCATGGGGCGGCTCGGCCCCCTTACCATACTAACGGCCGCGAGCGCCAAGGGGGATCGGGGCACGCTCGAGTACCCCTCCGGCGACCTCGCCATCGGATAACGGAGGAGGCGACATGCCTAGGAAGAGGAACTTCGCCGTCATCGGCCTCGGCGCGTTCGGCTCGAGCGTCTGCGAAGTGCTGATCGAAAAGGGGGCGGACGTCGTGGTCATGGACAGGGATCCGGCGACCGTGGAGCAGATGAAGGGCAAGGCCTCGGCGGCGGTCCTCGTCGATACTACCGACGAGCGATCCTTGCTCAAGGCCCCCCTCGAGGACGTAGACGTAGCGATCGTAGCCATCGGCGACGACCTAGAGGCGAGCATACTGACGACGACGCTCTTAAAACAGCGAGGCGTACCCTACGTCTTGGCGCGGGCCGTCTCGCCCTTGCATGAGACGGTCCTTAAGCGGGTCGGGGCGAACGAGACGGTCAATATCGAGGTCGAGACGGGGATACGGGTGGCGCGGCGGCTCGTGGCCCCCGACGTCCTCGACTCCGTCCCCCTGGGCGGGGAGGTATCGCTCGCCGAGCACCTAATCCCGCCGTATTTCGTAGGTAAGAAGGTCGGTGACCTTGAAATCGAGAGCAAGATGAAGCTGCGGCTCGTCGGGGTACTGAGGCTCGCGATCGACATCGACGACGGGGGCGAGAGCGTACGAAGGGAGACGGTCCTCTTCCCCGGCGCGGAGGACAGCTTGGCGGAGGGAGACCGGCTCTTCTTACTTGGCGCCGATAAGGACCTCGACGCCTTCCGAGAGATCTGAGAGGAGCCGAGCCATGCTCTTGATCCGCCTATCGACCGTGCTCGCCATCGCCTTCGGCGGCCTCGCCGGCACCGTCGGCGCATCGCTGGCCGCGTACGCCGCGGCGACGGACGCCGGGAGGAAGGGCGACGCGGAGATTTTCCTTTTCGCCGGCCTCGTCGTCAGCCTATGCCTCGTCCTGGGCCTCGTCCTCGCGTTGCTCGGCGCGAGTCGCCGGAGGACGGAAATCGAGGCTATCGCCGACGCGACGAAGCATGGCGGGTCCATATCCGACGCGCGCCTGGAACGATTGGGACCGATCGGCCGGCAGATACGTTCGATATTGAGCGGGCTCGCCGACGCCTCGGACAGGAAGAGCGCGCGCATCGCCTCGCTCACCGGCCTGCTCCGGGCCGCGCTCGCCGAGTCGGAGAAGGCTATGCTCGCCATCGGCCTGGACGGCAGGATAATCGCCGCGTCCTCGCCGCTGGCCTCGTCGAAGGCATTCGCCGGGCTCAGGGTAGGCGAGGCGACCCTGGGGGAGTACTTTCCCGAGCTCAACCTGCGGGCCGTGCTCGAGGAGTCGTCCCGGACCCACCGAGCCGTCGAGCGCGCCGGGGGCTTATCCTTCATACCCGTCTATTCATTGAAAGGGGAGATCGGGCACTTCTTAGTCCTCATCGGGCATAAGAGCATATTGGAATCGCTGGAGCGGATGGTGCAGGGGGCGCGGGACCTCCGGCGGAACGAGCCCGAAGCCGGCGCGTCGCGGCGGCCAGGGCCCTTGGCCGCGCTTCGGGGCGCGCTGAAGAGAAAGCCCCCGCGCGAGGACGGGAAAACGAGCGGGCGGAAGCCCCGTTAATCGCCCCGCATCGTCCCGGGGCGGGTTATACTGGACCCACGGCGCCGACGCCGACTAAGGAGCGACCTGTGAAATACGTATACTTAATCATCCTACTCGCCGTGACGGTCCTCGTCGCGGTTTTCGCCAGCCAGAACAACGCCCTGGTCACGGTATCGTTCTTCGCGTGGTCGGCCAGCGCCTCGCTCTCGCTCACCTTGGTTATAGCGCTCTGCGCGGGCATCGCGCTCGGCCTCTTCATCATGCTACCCGCGGTCGTCGGCGGCTCGATCAAGCACGCCCTAGCCAAGGGCAAGCTCAAGCGACTAGAGAAGAGGCGAGCCAAGGAACGCGGGACGCCAAAGGCCGCCAAGGCCGACGTCGCCCCGGCCGAAGGCGCATCGGGCGAGGGCGCCGAGGCCAGCTCGCCGGAAGGCGAATGATGAAGGCCCTCGGCGCGACCCTCGCAAAGCCGGCCGCCTTCGGGCTCGCCCTCGCCGTCTTCGCGGCCTTCGTCGCGTTGGTCCTGCCCGGCAAGGCAGCCGACGCCGCGGCGTACACGCCGCCGGGCGCGAGCTTCGATACGAGCTTCTTTTACTCCCCGGCTCAGGCGATCGAACGGGCGGCCGCCTATAGCGCCGAAGGCCGCGGCGCCTATATCTACGACCGCTGGACCTTCGACCTGGCCTGGCCGGCCGCGTACGGCTTCTTCATGCTGAGCTCCTGGGCCTTCGGCTTGCGGCTCCTCGCCGGGGCGCGGGGCAAGGCGCCGGCCTATCGGGCGCTCGCACTGCCGGCGCTCGGCGTCGCGTTCGACCTGGCGGAGAATTCGGCCGTCACGGCCTTGATGATCGGGACGGGCATGGCCGCGGGCTCGGCTACCCCCCTTTGGCTCCCCGCGGCCGCGGCGGCGGCGAGCGCCGCGACGGCCCTGAAGTGGCTCTTCGTGGGGACGGGGCTCCTGGGGACCCTGGTCCTGCCGGCGGCGGGCGCCGCCAGGCTGCTCATAGCGAGCCGCCGCGGCTCGGCCGAGGGCGGCCGCGAAAACTAGGTCGTAAAGCGCTCTGATTCCTCGCGTAGGCCCTTCACCGCGCGAGTAGCCTCTAGGGAGAGCTCGTTGGTGTCGTGGGCGGCCCGCCGTATCTCGTCGGCGCCGGCGGCCATTTCGGTCATGCCGTTCTCCAGCTCGCCGGCCAGCTGCAGGAGCCGCCGCATCTCGTCGAGCACGGTCTCCGAGCCTTCCTGCATCTCCTGCGCCGAGCGGCGGACCTCGGTGGTCACCTCGTTGATGCCCGTAAGCGACTCCAGGATCTGCACCGAGCCCTCGCTCTGCTCCTTCATGGCGTAGCGCACCTCCTCCTCGAGGCGGGATAGGGTGCGGATCTGCTCTAGGATCTCCTCGAAGCTGCGGGCGCTCTCGCCGGAGCTGGCCACGACCGCCTCGATGACCGAGCGTATGGTGCGGATGTTACCGGCAATGGTCTTGGACTGGGCCGAGGCGTTCTCGGCCAGCTTGCGTATCTCGTCGGCGACCACCGCGAAGCCGGCGCCCGCCTCGCCGGCGTGGGCGGCCTCGATGGCCGCGTTCATGGCTAGGAGGTTAGTCTGGGCGGCGATGCCGGCGATCAGGCTGTTGGCCTCCTGCAGGGTCTCCGATTGCGCGTCTATCTCCTTCACCTGTCGTACGACGGTCGCGATCGATTCCTTGCCGGCGTCCGATTTTCCGAGGAGGCTCTGGTAGTAGCCGCCCATGCGCTCGATGCTGGCGGTCACCGATTGGATATTGGCGACCATCTCTTCGATCGACGCCGACGAACTAGAGACGCCTTCGGCCTGGCGCTCGATCTGCTTATAGAGCTGGCCGATGTTCTTGGCTATCTGCTCGACGGTGGCGCTCGACTCGACGGCCGATGCGCTCTGGTTCAGGGTCTGCTGCTTGAGGCTCTCGATGTTCGCGCTGATCTGGCGCACGGCCCCGGCGGTCTCCTCCGTATTGGCCGAGAGGCGCTGCATACCCTCGTCGAGCACCGCTATCTCCCGCTTGATCCTGCCCATGATGCCCGAGAGCCGCCCTACGAACTCGTTGAAGTGGCCGGCGAGGCGACCGAGCTCGTCGCGGCTCTTTTGGCCCAGGCGCTTGGTCAGGTCGGCGTCGCCCTCGGCGATCTCGGCCAGGCCGCCCGAGATCTCGCGGATGCGGCTCGTGACGTTGGCGAGGATGAGGAGCGAAAGGATGAGCACGACGAGGAGCGATCCGCCGACCATGGCCGACACCGATAGCGTCTCGGCGGCGAGCCGGTCGGCGTCCGCGGACAGTTCGGAGGCCGCCCGATCGGAGGCGGCGTCCACGACCTCCTGCACCCCGTCGACGACCGCGGAGGCCGTCGTAAAGAACTCCATCCCGTCGTAGCCGAAGAATCCTTCGTCGGCGCCGCCGACTATGTCGACGACGGCCTGGCTCAGGGCCTTCCAACCGGCGCTGAAATAGAGGGCCGCGACGGCGACCTCGGCCTGCTCGTTGCGGGAGAAGCCGCGGTTCTTAAGGTTGAGGCCGACGGCGGCGTACGACTCGAGGAGCTCCATGAGCTGAATCTCGTTGACGGGGAGGTCGAGCGAGAAAATCGACGCGGCGTAGGCGCGGGATCGGCCGGCGTACTCTTTCGCCTCCTGGGCCATCACGATCGCCGAGAAAAGCTCGCCGGCGCCGGCCGCGTCGACGCGCGAGAGCTCGGCTATCGCGTCCAAGAGGAGCCCTACGACGTCGCGGTACTCGCCGAAGGCGGTGCTCGCCAGGACCCCGCGCTCGTCTACCTTACGCCGCAGGGACCGCAGGCCGTCTACCGACGCCTTGACCGAAGCCTTGAAGGGCGACGATAGGCCGACCGCCATGAAGCGCTCGGCCACGGCCTGCCAGGCGTCGTCCGTAGCCTGCCTAGCCGGCAGGAGCCGATCGGCCGCGGCCGACCCCGACAGGTAGAGCAGCGAGAGGCCGCGCTCGCGCTGCAGGGCGTCGACGGCGGCGCCTACGTCGCGCATAAGCTCGAGCCGGGTTCGAGCCTCCGCGACGGCGCGGCCTGCCTGCCAATTACGGAAGACGAGGACGCCGCCCATCGCCGCCAGGAGGGCGAGGGGCACGAAAATGAGGACGAGCAATTTAGCGCGTAGCGACGATACCATGGGTCCGTCCTTCGTTATCAAAGTTAGGCGGCGGCCGAGGGCTAGGGTACGAGGAGCGCGGCCGCTATCGCCGCCAGCACGGGGAGGATCAGCCATGGATCCCCCGCCTTCCGGCCGGCCGACGCCGGCTCGGCGCCTACAGTATCGCCCGTTTCGGCGTATACGGCAATGAGCGCCTCGTCTATGTCGGCGATGAAGCTCGCCGGTCGGATCTTGCCTTTGTACGCGAGGATACGGTCGTAGCTACGGAGCGCGGAGGCGAACAGGCGCCCTACGCCCCCCGGAAGCCGTAGGCGCGAGCCGAGGCAAGCCTTCGAGATGAAGACGAGGGCCTCGAAGGTAATAGCCTTCATGAGCCCCTCGCGGAGCGCGATTTCGGTAATGACGATCGGCCCCCAGACGTAGAGCTTACGACCGAGGGGCACGAGCAGGTTGGCGCCCACGATGCCCGCCATGACGCTTACAGTCAGGATAGGCGACAGCTTACGCCCCGAGGCCCACGCCGCCGCGGCCGCCGCCGCCAAGGTCGCGGCGCGGGCCGCGGGCGAGGGCATGAGGAGGAGCGAGAGCGAGAGCGCGGCGCCGACCAGGGCCAAAGCACCCGGCGAGAAGCTGCGCTCCCAAGCCTCGCGGCGGGAGGCCCGGGCCGCCGCGGCGGCGGCCTTACGATCCATGGGCGTCCTCCCCGACCATAGCCAGCCAGCGCGAGCCGCGGGCGAAGAGCTGGGCGAAGAGCCCGAGCAGGGTCCCGCTCACGAGGCCGAGCCCGAGGAAGGCCGGCAGCATATAGCGCGCGCTCGGGCCGAAGACGAAGACCCGGGCCAGGGCGACCTGCGCCAGGTTCGAGGCCATCGCGCCGGCGACGCAGAGCCCCAGGTAGCTGAGCTTCCGGCCGGCGGCCAGGCGTAGCCCGCGCATGACCAGGGCGCTGGCCATGGTGCCGGCCAGCGAGAAGAGCGCGATATACGAAAAGAGCGAGCCCGTAAGGAGGCTCATGCCCAGCACCTTGACGACGACCAAGATGATGAAGCCGCCGAAGGGCAGGAGGTCGACGGCTAGGAGTATAGGCAGGTTGGCCAAGCCCAGGCGCATGAAAGGCACGGGGCGCGGCAGCATATACTCTACCGCGGAGAGGAAGAACGCCAAAGCCGCCAGGAACGAGGCGAGCCTGGCTCGTTTATCAGCGGACGAGCGCATCGAACTCATCCTCCTCGGCCGCGCCGCCCTCGACGCGGATGAAGACGCCGCTGGGCAGGCAGGCCGACCATTGGCCGGGCGACGAGACGGGCGCCGCGCCGACGCAGAGTTGATTCTTACACGGGGATTCACGGAAATAGACGGCGCCGCCCTCTATGCGGATGACGACGAGACCGAGCGCACCCTCGACGACGAATTCGCGGTCCTCGGCGAGCGGGAAAACCCACTCGCCGGAATCGGTAGAGACGACGGCGTAGGCCGAAGAAGGCCCGCCGTAAATCAGCATGGCCGAGGCTATGAAGGCCGCGGCCGCGGCCGCGATGAAAGCGGCGTCCAGGCGCGTGGCGCCGAAGCGGGCCGCGAATCGGCGGACGGGGCCCGGCCTATCCGCGGCGCCCCTCACCTTAGTGGCAGCCGCCGCAGCCGCACTCGTCGCCGCAGTCTTCGCCCTCGCAGTCGCAGTCGCAGCCCTCGTCGCAGCCGCCGTGCACGTGGCCGTGGGAGAGCTCCTCCTCGGTAGCCTCGCGCACCTCTTTGACGGCTACGTTGAAGTGCAGGGCCTTGCCCGCCAGGGGATGGTTGGCGTCGACCTTGACCGAATCGCCCTCGACGCCGACGACGGTCACGATGTGCACGCCGTCCTCCTGCTGGGCTTGGAACTGCATGCCGGGCTCGATCTTCTCGGGCTCGGCGAAGTTGCTCTTGGAGACCTCGAACACCAGCTCCTCGTCGCGCTCGCCGTAGCCGTCGGCGGGCTGCACGACGCAGTTCACGGCGTCGCCGGCCTTCTTGCCCTCGAGCTCGCGCTCCAGGCCGGGAATGAGGTTGCTATTGCCGTGCAGATACGCCAGCGGCTCGCCTTCGGAGCGGTCGATAAGCTGCCCGGCTGCGTCCTTAAGCTCGTACTCGATAGAAACGACGCGGTCCTTCTGGATCGTCATGGATACCTTCCTTAAGGGGCATATGGAATGGACGAGGGGCCAACGAAACGTAGAACGGAAACGGTGATGCCTAATCGTCCCGTCGAGAATACCAAAAAATCGCCTAAGAGTGCAATCGGCTCAGCGGGCGACGGGGCCTCGCGTTTGTCATCGCCCCGCCGGGCGTGCTATAGTCCCGGCCAGGAGCCGATCATGACCGTACTACAAGCCGCCCTCCTCGGGCTCTTCCAAGGCATAGCCGAATTCCTTCCCATATCGTCCAGCGGGCACCTCCTCATCATGAAGGAGCTCATGGGGCTCGAGGAAGTCCCCGCCCTCTTCGACGTCGTCCTGCACGTCGCCACGCTCTTCTCCATCCTCGTCGTCTTCCGCGCCAGGATAGCCGGCATCGTGCGCTCCATGGCCCGTTGGGTCGCGCGGCGGAGCGACGCTAGCGACGCGGAGAACCTGGCCGTAGTGCCGCCCGCGCTCGTCGCCACGGCGCTGACCGCGGGCATAGGCTTGGCCATCCAGAAGGCCGGCTTCGCCTTCGACGCCCGCTTCGCCTCAGGCATGCTCCTCGTCACCGCCGCCGCCCTGCTCTTAAGCTCGCGCCTGGTCGGCGGGGCCTCCTTCGATAGGCTCAGGCCCTGGCACGGCGTCCTGACGGGCGTAGCGCAGGGCATCGGGACGCTGCCCGGCGTCAGCCGCTCGGGCTTCACCATCAGCGCGGGTTTGGCCGCCGGCATGAGCCGCGAGGCGGCAGGCGAATTCTCCTTCCTCCTGGCCATACCGGCCATCGCCGGCGCCCTCGTGCTGGAGCTCAAGGACTTCGGCGAGCTCGCCGGGACGGTCCCGACGGCGGCCCTAGCCGTCGGCTCGATCGCCGCCTTCGTCGCGGGCGTCGCCGCCTTGCTCCTCCTCCTACCGCTGGTCAGGAAGGGGAAGCTGGCCTGGTTCGCCGCCTATCTCATCCCGGCGGGCATACTCGGATTGATCCTGCTCTGATTCCTGCCGATAGCTAAAGCATGGACTCCTCTTTCGGATCGGATCGACCCTCATGGCTCGCCGTCTCGGCGGGCGTTTCGATAGCCGCGCTCGGGGCGGCCCTCTTCGCCCTGCTCGTCCGCGGCGTCGTCGCGCCGGCGGGCGGCCTCGCCGGCCTCCTCCTCGGGGGCTTGTCTTGGGCGGCCTTCATACTGCCGGGCTTCCTCTGGTTCGCCGCGCTCATACTCTTCCTGCCGGGCTTCAGGATCGATCTGCTCTTCGTACTGGTAGGCGGCCTCTTGCCCTTCGCCTCCGTCGCGGCCCTCGCCAGGTTCCTCGACGATCCGGCCGCCTGGGCGGAGCGCTGGCCCGCCTTCGCGCGCCTCGGCGTACCCGGAACCGTAGCGCTCTGGGCCGGTCTCGCCCTCGGCTCGAGCCTGGCCATAGCCGCCGTCAGGCGCATGGTCTTCGTAGACCGCGATAGCGAGACGCTGACGGCCGGATCGTACGCGGGCGCCCGCGAAAGCTCGCCGGATCGAGCGCGCGCCGCCGCCGCCGAGTCGCCCGCGACGCCGACCGGAGGGCGGCCTTTCGGCGAGGCTCAGGATCCCTTCCCTCCCGACGAGATCGATCGGGGCGCGGCCCTTCCCGAGGTCGGGGACGACGTAGCCGAGCTCCGCGCCTACTTCAGCTCGCTCAAGGATAAGCGCGAAGCCGACGACGCCCCGGACGCCTTCGATATGCCCGACCATGACGAGGCGGAGCCGGCGGCGGACGAGCCCGAGCGAGCGCCTCAGTCCGACCCCGCTGACGCGGCCGAGGCCGCGGAGGAGCGTCGCGACGAAGAGCCCATACCCCTGCTCTTCGGCCGCCGCGACGACGACGAAGTCGACCCGGCCGCCTCGGGCGATTTTTGGGCCGACGAGGCGGAGCTCGTCGAGGACGACATTGCCCACTATAGCCCGAGTCAGGGCGCATCCCGGGCCCCCCTCCTGCCGACCGTCGAGGTGTTCCAGGACGGCGAGCATCGGGACGCCCTGCGTCGCTCCGAGGGCGCCGAGGACGAGGCCCGGCCGGACGCCGCCGCGGGCGAGCCGCGCCTGGTCAAGGCCTCGCCGCTCGCGGACGCCGCGCTCGCGGACGCCGCGCTCGCGGGCGCCGCGCCGGCGCGGCCGGCCAAGCGGGGCCGCAAGCCGACCGTCCGCTACGCCGTCCCGACCGACGGGATACTCATGCAATATCCGGACGGGCAGTATTGGATCATCGACGACAAGACCCGCCGGGCCGCCGACGTGCTCCGCGAGACGCTCAAGGAGTTCAATATCGAGGCCGAGGTGACCGGCATACGCAAGGGCCCGGTCATCACCATGTTCGAGATCCTGCCCGCCCCCGGCGTGCGCCTCTCCAAGATAGCTAACCTGGCCGATAACATCGCCCTGCGCCTGGCGGCCTCGAGCGTCCGCATCGTGGCGCCCATACCCGGCAAGCACGCCGTCGGCATAGAGGTCCCCAACGAGCGCCGCTCCATCGTCTCCTTCCGCGAGATCGTGGAGAACCCCTCGTTCAAGGACGCCAAGATGGAAGTGCCGGTGGTCCTGGGCAAGGACATCTCCGGCGAGGTGCAGGTGGCCGAGCTCACCCAAACCCCGCACCTGCTCATAGCCGGCGCCACCGGCTCGGGCAAGTCGGTCTGCGTCAACTCCATCATCCTGTCCATCCTGTACCGCCGCTCGTTCAACGAGGTCAAGCTCATACTCATCGACCCCAAGATCGTCGAGTTAAAACTTTATAATGGAATACCGCATCTCCTGACGCCGGTCATCACCGAGCCCAAGCGCGCCTTCCAGGCCCTGCAGTACTGCATCTGCGAGATGGAGCGGCGCTACAGCCTCCTGGACGCCATGGGCGTGCGCGACATCCGCTCGTATAACCGGAAGATCAGCGAGAAGGAGATGGCCACCGATAAGCTCCCCTACATCGTGGTCGTCATCGACGAATTCGCCGACCTCATGGCGACCACCGGCAAGGAGCTGGAGTCCACCCTGGCCCGCCTGGCGGCCATGAGCCGCGCCGTGGGCATACACCTGGTGCTGGCCACCCAGCGTCCGAGCATCGACGTCATCACCGGCCTCATCAAGGCCAACATTCCCAGCCGCATCGCCTTCATGGTCGCCAGCAAGTTCGACTCGCGCATCATCATCGACATGGTCGGCGCCGAGAAGCTCCTGGGCCGGGGCGACATGCTCTACGCCGGCGCGACCGACGCCTTCCCCATGCGCATGCAGGGGGCCTTCGTCTCGGACGACGAGGTGGAGCGCGTCGTGGCCCACGTGAAGACCTTAGGCGAGCCCGACTACATCGACGACGAGATCTTCATAGACGACGAGGACGAGGACGAGGGCCCGAGCCTCTTCGACGAGGACGAGGACGACCCGCTCTTCGAGAAGGCGCTGGAGATCGTCCTGTCGCAGGGCAAGGCTAGCGCCAGCTTCCTGCAGCGCAAGCTCAAGATAGGCTACAACCGCGCGGCCCGCATCGTGGAGCTCATGGAGGAGAAGGGCATCGTGGGCAAGGCCCAGGGCTCCAAGCCCCGCGACCTGGTGCGCAACCCCGAGCTCGCCGGCCGCGCCCCGCCGAACCCCAAGGCGCGCTACGTACCCGACTTCGGGGAGGGCGACGCGGAAGCGGACGAGCCGGAGGCCGAGGGCGCCGAGGGCGCCGACGGGGAGGCGTCGTGAGGCGCGTCGGCATCATAGGCGGCGGCCAGCTGGGGCGCATGACCATAGAGGAGGCCCGTTCGCTCCTCTGTTATATAGAAGTGTTATCGCCCGATTACCCATCCCCGGCGGCCGAGCTGGCCGACGAGACGATCGTAGGCGCGCTCGACGATGCCGAGGCCATACGGGAGCTCGCCTCCCGCTGCGACGTGCTATCCTACGAGATCGAGCACGTGAACGCGGATGCCCTCCTGGACCTGGAGGCCGAAGGCACGCCGGTGATCCCCGGCGCCGGCGTCCTGCGTATCGTCCAAGACAAGGCCGCCCAGAAGGCGCTCTGGGACCGCGCGGGCCTGCCGAGCGCGCCGTGGCGCCTCGTCGGCCCCGGGCCGGCCGCCGCGTCCGGTCCGGAGGCATATCTGGCCGATCCCGGCGCGCCCGCGGAGGCGGAGGCCGTATGCGCCGCCGCCGCCGGGCTCGGCGGCTTTCCGGTCGTGCAGAAATCGCGTCGCGGCGGCTACGACGGCCGAGGCATCGCCGCGCTTCGCGACGAGGCCGACGCCCGCCCGCCGCTGCCCGCGGGCGCGTCGGCCGGCGGCCCGGGAGGCCGGCTGATAGCGGCACCGAGCCTGGTCGAAGCTAAGGTACCCTTCGTCAAGGAGCTCGCGGTCGTCGTCGTCCGCGACGCCTCGGGCCGCGCGGCCGCCTATCCCTGCGTCGAGATGGTCTTTGACCCGCGCGCCAACCTCTGCGACTCGGTCCTCATGCCCGCCTCGGAGCCGCCCGCCACCCTGGAGCGCGCCGAGCGCCTGGCCCTGGCCGCGGTCGAGGCCTTGGATGCGGCCGCCCGCGCCGACGCCGCCGCCCGCGGCGCGCCGAGCCTGGGCGCCGTCGGCGTCTTCGGCGTCGAGCTCTTCCTCCTCGCCGACGGCACCGTACTCATCAACGAGGTGGCGCCGCGGCCCCATAACTCGGGCCACGCCACGATCGAGGCCTGCGCCGAAAGCCAGTTCATGCAATATTACCGCGTCCTGGCCGGCTATCCGCTTGGCTCCACCGAGCTCCTAAGGCCCGCCATGATGGTCAATCTACTCGGCGAGCCGGGAGCCTCCGGGGAACCCGAATACCTCGGCCTCGAAGGAGCCCTGGCGGTTCCCGGCGTCTCCGTGCACCTCTACGGCAAGCGGGAGGTCAGGCCCTTCAGGAAGATGGGGCACCTGACGGCCGTCGGCGCCGACGCCGCCGAGGCGGCCGCCCGCGCGGAGGAAGCTCGGTCCCGCGTCCGCATCGTCGCCAAGCCCTAGCGGCGCCGGGCTCCGGCCGCGGCTTGCCCGGCCGCTCTTTCATGACTACCTTTGTCTTCCAAAACAGCGGCGCGCACCGACCCTCGGATGCGGCGCGCCGAGCCTAGCGGAGGTAGAAATGTTATCGGAAGGCATGAGCGCGCCCGACTTTATCCTAGACGCCGACGACGGCGGCTCCTTAGGGCTCTCGTCGTTCCCCGGCAAGACCGTCGTCCTCTATTTCTATCCTAAGGACGACACGCCGGGCTGCACCAAGGAGGCCTGCGGCTTCCGCGACGCCTTCGACGCCTTCCTGGCCAAGGGGGCAGCCGTCATCGGCGTGAGTCCCGACAGCTCGGCGTCCCACGGCAAGTTCCGGGCCAAATACGGCCTGCCCTTCATACTCCTTTCCGACCCGGACGCCCGCGTGATGAAGGCCTACGGAGCCTGGGGCGAGAAATCGATGTACGGCAAGAAGTACGAGGGCGTCCTCAGGTCCACCTTCATCATCGGCCCGGACGGAGTTATTAAGAAAATATTCCATAAGGTAAAACCGGAAGGGCACGCCGAAGAGATCCTCGCCCTGCTATAAGGCCGGAGAGAGCTATGCATAATCCTAGCGACGCCGAACTGCGCGCCGCCTTCGAGGCGCAGGGCTTGAAGCTGGCTGAGCTCGCCTCCCGCGGCCCCCGAGAGCGACGGGAGAGCCTGAAGGCGCTCCGCGCGGCCGTCGTATCGCGAAAGGCCGAACTAGCCGAAGCGCTCCACGCCGATTTTAGGAAGCCCCCGCGCGAGACCTTCCTGACCGAACTCGTGCCGACGATAGACGAGCTCGATTACGCCCTCAGGCATCTGGGCTCGTGGATGCGCGACCGACGGGCCGGCTCGCATTTCCCGTTCCTAGCGCAGCGCTCCTTCGTAAGGCGCGAGCCCCTGGGCCGCGCCTTGATCTTCTCGCCCTGGAACTATCCCTTTCACCTGGCGATGACGCCCCTGGTCGCGGCGATAGCCGCCGGCGACGCGGTCTTCTTAAAGCCCTCAGACAAGACCCCGCGCGTCGCCGAGCTCATCGAGCGCGTCGCCGCCGAGGCCCTGCCGCCCGACGAGCTCGTCGTCGTCCGGGGGCCGGGCGCCTCGGTCGGCGACCGGCTCCTAGCCCTGCCCTTCGACCACGTCTTCTTCACCGGCAGCCCCTCCGTAGGCGCGGGCATAGCGGCCAAGGCCGCCGCCGTCCATGCCTCGGTCACCCTGGAGCTCGGCGGCAAGTCGCC
>CALKWG010000361.1 GCA_938004315.1 uncultured Spirochaetaceae bacterium | reverse complement strand
GGTTAAAGGTCATTTTTCGCGTACCGTTTCAGCGGAGCTGAAACGGGCCCTGATGCGCGCGCGCAGTCGCTCAAAGCGATCGCGCGCCGGCTTATCGGGATGGTGGGACTCGAACCCACGATATCCAGCTCCCAAAGCTGGCGCCCTAGCCACTGGGCTACATCCCGCGCCGCTTATGTATAGCTAGGGGCATAGTCAGTGTCAATAGAGCCGTTTTCCGCGCCTTCGGCCTCTAAGGCCCGTTCTACCGCGCTAGAAAGGTCTTCGTCGTCGAACTCCAGGCCCGGGGCGGGCGATTCGGGGGCGCGGAGCGCGCGTTCGGCCGCGGCGGCCACCCCGCGCGAGAATGGCGAGGCGGGATCGGCGAAGGCCAGCACCTGGCGTCCGGCCACCGAGAGCGGCACGTTCTCGTCGCGCATGATATAGGCGATATACTCCATGCCGACGCCCAGGTTGCGCGCGCTGATCTCGCGCAGGCGCTGGGCTATGGCCATATCCGCCTGGCCCGAGCCGCAGTTGACGACGACGCGGGGGCGCAGCCGCGAGAGCTCCTCGAGCGCGGCCAGGGAACGCGGCGAGCCCGAGGCGGCGAGGCGCTCGGCGAACTGAATGAAGGTATCGCCCTGGCCCTCGGTCCTGTTCACGACGAAATCGACGATGGCCGCGCGCTCGGCGGAGCCCTTCTCGAAGCTCCTGAACAGCAGCCTGAAGGCGGCGGTCTTCAGGAATGAATAGGCGTTCAGCACCGCGGGGATCTCGGGCACGGTCACGAGGAGGCCGTTGGAGGCCATGAGCCAAAAATCGACGACGTTGTACGAGGCTCCGGCGCCTAAGTCCATGATGACGTAATCGGCGGTGAGCTTTTGAAGCTCCTTCATGATGCGGCGCTTGGTAAAGAACTCCAGGTTGGCCGTGCCGGGCAGGAGATTGTCTCCGGGGACCAGGAAGAGCCGGTCTATGCCCGTCGGGACGACCAGGGCCTCGAGCTCCTTCTCTTTCTTCCAGACGATCGAGCCGACGCCGGGATAGCGGTTGCGCACGCCGAGGCAGGTATGGAGATTCGCCCCGCCTAGGTCCAGGTCGACGAGTACCACCGTCTTGCCCGCCTGAGCCAGCTTGGCGCCGAGATTCGCCGTAAAGACCGTCTTGCCCACGCCGCCCTTGCCCGACGCTATCGGTAGTATGATTGCCACGGCCGCCCCCTTCATCGCTCCATTGTAAGGCCTCCCGGCCGAGGGCACAAGCCGACGCTTGAGTAGTCGGGCGGCCTCATATAGAGTATCGCCATGAGAAGTACGAAGCTTCGCGCGCGCCTTACGTCGCCGTTCCTGGCCGCCGCCCTCCTCCTCTCGGCGGGGACGGCGTCGGCCCAGGCTATCGTCGTTCCGTCGCAGCCGCGCCTACCCGATATCAGCGTCGTCGCCGAGGAGCTCGGCGGCTTGGCCGCCGTGGAGATCGATAGCGACCAGCGAGCCGCCGAGGTCTTCATCGACTTCGCCCGAGCCGGCCGCGCCCCGCTCGTCGTCGGCGGCCTGGCGCCCGGCCAGCGTACGATCACCGTGCGCAAGGACGGTTACTACGACCAGAGCCTCGCCTTGAACCTGGCGCCGAACACCAGGACCAAGGTCAAAGTATACCTTGAGCGGAGGATTGGCTTCCTGTCCGTTACGAGCTCGACGCCGGGCGTCCGGGTCGCGATAGGCGACGAGCGCTACGCGCCGGGCATCCTGGCCCTCCCCGTCGGGCCGTACCGCATCCGGCTCGAGGCCTTCGGCTATACGCCGCGCGAATTCTCCGTCTACGTCCCCGAGCGCTTGGTCGTGGGCATCTCCGCGGAGCTCGAAGCGGCGCCCTTCGTAGCCTCGGATTTCTCCCTCGGCCGCGGCCGCTTCAACCCGTCCAACGCGGGGCTGCGCGGCCGCGCCGCGCTGCGCTTCAGGGTGAGCGCCCCCGGCTACGCCCGGGCCGAGCTCCGAGACCGCGCCGGGCTGCTCCTGCGCTCCTGGTCCTTAGGACCCTTCGACGATTGGGATCAGGAGCTCGTCTGGGACGGCCTGGACGAGGCGGGAGCCCGCCTGCCCGACGGCAGCTATTCGCTACGCGTAGATGCCCGCGCGGCGGAGGGCGTCGAATCGACGCGCGATTCCTTCGAGTTCGAGGCGCCGATTATCGTCGACTCGAAGCTGGTGATCGTCCCGAGCGGAAGCGCCTACGCGCTGCCGGGCAGCCTCCTCGTCCCCGACGCGTTCCGAACGCCCGAGTCGGGCTTCTCGCTACGGGTCGGCGCCGTGTTCAAAGGCGACGCCTCCGGGCTGACGGACGGCGGCACCGAACTCGGCGCCGAGCTCAGGCTAGCCGGCGCCCTGGACCTCGGGCTCGCGGCCAAGGCTTACGCCGGCTCGGGCGCCGGCGCTGCTTTCGCGGGCCTCCGCTACCCGCTGGCCCAAGCGGGAGCCTTCGGCCTTGCCTTGGCCGTGGACGGCGCGCTGTCCTCGGGCTCGGCCGACGCGCCGTCCTGGCTGCGCGCGACCCTGCCCCTGGGCTTCGGCTCGCCCTTCTTGAGCCTGAGCCTGGCGCCCGAACTGGGTTGGTATTGGGAAGGCGCTTCCGCGGCGCGCGCGGGCCTCTCGGCCTCGCTGGCCGCCTCCGGCTACTCCTTCGGCGGGGCGCTCTCTGCCCGCCTGCGGAGCGGCGAGCTACCCGGCGGCCCCGCCCTGGCCGAGGGCGTCGAGCTCGGCGTCGATCTGCGGCTCCTACCGAGGGGCCTGCCGATCGGCTTCCGCCTGGCCGGCCTCCTCGATTTGAAGCCGTCGGGCCCGTCTTGGAGCGCGGCCTTCTACATCAACGGAGGGCTCTAGACGTGCCTGAAACGAAGGTAAGCCTCATCGATCTCAGGAGCTATGACGCGGACGCCGTCGAGGCCGCGGCGCGGGAGGCCCTGCTCGCCGCGCTCGCCCCCGAAGGCATCAGCGCTTTCAAGAGCGCCTGCGTGTTATTAAAACCTAACATACTATTAGCCTCAACTCCTGAGCGCGCCGCGACCACGCATCCGGCCGTGGTGAGGGCGGCCATCAGGATAGCCAGGGACTATGGCGCCCGGCGCGTCATGGTCGGGGATTCGCCCGGCTGGCAACCGACCGGCATGGCGGCGGCCAAGGCGGGCATAGCGGAGCTGGCTCGTTCCGAGGGGGCGGAGCTGGCCGATTTTAGCCAGGGCGTGGAGCTCGACCTGCCCGAGGGCTCCTTGATCAAGCGTTTCGAGCTCGCCCGCCCCGTCGTCGAGGCCGAGCTCGTCGTCAACCTGCCCAAGCTCAAGACCCACGGCCTCATGTATTACACCGGCGCGGTGAAGAACCTCTTCGGCTGCATCCCCGGGCTCAAGAAGAGCGCCTTCCACCTGCGCTTTCCGGGTCGCATGGGATTCGCGGCCATGCTCGCCGACCTCTACCTGGCGGTGAAGCCGAGCGTCCACCTCATGGACGCGGTGGTCGGCATGGAGGGGCCGGGCCCCAACGCCGGCCGGCCTCGCGAGATAGGCCTTATCATGGCTTCCGCCAGCGGCTTCGCCCTGGACTGGGTAGCCGCCGGGCTCATAGGCTATTCGCCCGCCGACATCCCCTACCTAGCGTACGCCGCCGCCGACCCGCGCTACGGCTTCGACCCCGCGGGGATACGAAGCGCCGGCGAAGATCCTAAGGCCCGCGTCATCCACGATTTCGAACGCATACGGGTCCTTAAGGACAACGATATCTTTAAGAAACACCTGCCGCCCTGGGCGCACGCGCTGATAAAAAACCTCAGCGTGGCGCGGCCCTTCTTCTCGGCCCGGCGCTGCGTGCGCTGCTCCGGCTGCGTAAAAATCTGCCCGGCCAAGTGCCTTGAGCTCGGGCCGGGCGCGCGGGCGCCGGCCATAGACTACGGCGCCTGCATACGATGCTACTGCTGCCACGAAGTCTGCCCGGCGGACGCCATCTCGCTCCGCCGCCGCCCCTAGGACACCGCCCCGAAGTTCATGAAGATGAAGGGCAGGCGCCGCCTTAATACGTCATACGATAGATAGCGCCGGCCGATGGCGAAATTCTCCTCCGCCCGCCGGGCGTTCTCCGCCGGATCGTCTAAGACCCGGGCCACGTCGGCTATCGCCTCGTCGGTCACGTAGCCGTCTATCGTCGTCGTATGGAAGCCCAAGGGCTCGATATCCTGGGCATAAATCGCGTAGCGGTTGACCAGGATGGGCTTCCTATAGAAGAGCGCCTCGAGGAAGGCGTTGCCGAAGCCCTCGTAGGTCGACGGATAGGTGACGTAATCGGAACGGGCATAGGCGTCCCAGAGCGAGTAGACCTTGCCGCCGTCGTGCCGCTCCCCGCGGGACGCGTCCAGGAGGTCGGGCCGGACGATGAGCTCGACCTCCATGAACGAGGCGTACTCGCGGATGCGCTTAAAGTAGCGGTCCCCTTCGTCCAGCACGGGGTGCGATACGATAAGCTTACCCCTACCCCGGCCCGAGCGCAGCCGGTTGAAGCGCGCGACTAGCTCGATCGAGTGCTCGATGCCCTTGCGCGCGACGATGCGCGTCGGCTGCAAGAACAGCGCCTCGTCGTCGGCCACGCCGAGCTCCGCGCGTAGGCTCGCGTTATACCCGTCGGGCCGCGTCGGCTCGGCTTCGAAATCCCAAACGTTCGGGATCATGATCGACGATATGCCGCAGCGGAAGGCCAGCTGCCGCCGCGCCTCCGAGTTGATCACGACGTGGTAGATGCTATGGAGGCGCGGGGGAAAGGCGCGGGCTATATAGTCCTCGGCGCAGCCTGAGCTGAAGCGTTGCCGCTCCCAGGCGAAGTCGTGGTTATGCGCGACGGTCGGCATCTCGAGCTCGGCGACCAGCTCAGCCAAGGCGACGCCCAAGGGTATGTGCATGGGTATGGCGAAGGCGTTCTCGACGATGAGGAGGTCTATTTCGAAGCGGCGCACGAAATCGTAGAGCGCCTTCTTGAGCTTGCCCTTGATCTCCCCGACCTCGGCGGTCAGGCCGAAGCGCCTGGTGCTCCTATTGAAGATCTCGTCATGGAGTTCGCGTACGCGCGGGTGGCCGAAGAAGGCCTCGTCAACGACCACGGATCGTTCGGGGAACCAGTCGGAGAGGCCGGAGAAGAAGAAGGTCTCGTAACCGAGTTCGGTGAGCACCTCGTTCCATTTCTCTGTCTCGAGCGAGACGCCGTCGGTGCCGTGGAAGCGCGTGCTGACGAAGCCGATGCGCGTAATGTCGCGGGCGCGGGTCAGGTACATGGCGTGTCCTCCTTATCGTAGGCGGTCGTCCGGCCGGAGCGTTCGCCCGGCGGCTCCGCCGAAGCCGCCGCGGCCGCCGATCCGAAGATCAGCGCCTCGACGCGCTCCCATGAAGAAGCCAAGGCGTCGGCCGGCGGCGTCCATAGGCCCGGCTCCCCGAGCCGCGGCTTGAACGACGGCGGGTCGCCTGAGAATAACACCGTCATGAAGCCGGCCGCCGCCGCCGCGGCGCAGTCGTTCAAGGCGTCGTTGCCGATATAACAGGCTTCGGAGGCGTCGACGCCGCGGCCCCGAAGCTCCTTAGCGAGGAGCCTGAACATATGCGGATCGGGCTTAGCCCGCAGCCGCTCGAACGACCAGAACGCCAAATCGGGATCGAAGCCTAAGCCTGCCGGCCCGAAAAGCGGCGCGCCGTACGCCGCCTCAATAAAGAGCGGCGTATAGAACTGCGCGTTCGACACGATGCCGAGAGGCAGGCCCGCGGCCGCGCAGCGGGCTAGGAAAGCGCGGGCGCCCGGGAGGGGTGACGCGGGGTTGCAAGCGCACTCCCAGGCTACGCAGGCGCGGGCGGCGTCCTCGGCGTCGAGGCCTAAGGCGCGAGAGAAGACCGAGACCGCGTCTACCTCGGGCCAGGGAAGGCCGCCGGCGCGGCTCAGCTCGTGGTCCGAGGCGACGATGGCGCGGAGCCGCGCCTTCATATCGCGGGGGAAGGCCGGCGCAGCCGAACCGTCCACACGATCCGTAGTAGCCCCGGACTCATCCATACCGGCGGCGCCCGGCTCGGACTGCGCCGCGGCGAGGAGGGTGCCGTAAATATCGACGGCTAGGGCGCGCGGGCGCCTCGGAAGCGCGGCGCTCCGAAGGCGTTCGAGCACGGCCGGAAGCCCAGCCGGGCTCCTAGCCGGCGGCTCGACCGGCGCGGGCGAGCCGCCGCCTTCGATCGGCGTCCGTACGCCATGAAGGCGTATATAACTTAAGAGTTCGTCGCGTAGCGCGCCGTCCGGTACGAAGGTCTCGGCGCCGCGCGCGCCTTCAGAGCCCGACGGCATAGTACTGCTCCGGCGTAAGGTAGCTATGGGCTAAGGCGCGCGTATCGGGCGGCGCGAGGTCCCGGCCGTGCGCCTTCGCCTTGAAGAGCGATTCGTAAGCCGCGCGGAGGGCCCGGCCGTAGCGTCGCTCAGACCAGGGGGAAAGCGAGCCTAGCGCGACCCACCCTTGCCCGTCCGCCTGAGGCCCCGCGCCTGCGAGCGCGGCCAGGCCTGTAAGCCAGGAGTTGGCGTCGGCAAAAGCCTGCATGGCTCCCTGATCCCGCGCGATCGCGCCTATGAGCTCGGCCTGGGCGGCCTCGTCCAAACGGCCATAGTCGCAGCCGGGGATGAAGAGCCTCTCGACGCCGTCGGCCAGCGCCGCGCCGTCCTCCCCGAGGCCGAAAGCCCGGGCGCAGCGTTCGGCGTCGGCGCGCGCTCGCGCGGCCATGGCCTTGAGGTCGCACAGCCCCTCGGGCACGCGTAGTTCATCATAGAGGCCGCCCAAGCGCAGGCCTGCCGCCTCGAAATCATCGCAGACCTGCGCAAGGCGCCGGCCGAGTACCGGCTTACGGCGCGCCAAGGGCTCGAGGTACGAAAGCCCGAAGCCTTCCTTAATCGAACTCGTGAGCACGGCCGCCGCCCGGGCGTAGTTCTCGTCGAGGCTCGCCCTGAGGCCGGCGCCGAACTCGGCCGCTAGGCCGAGGCGAGCGGCGCATGAGACCCAAGCCTCATAGTAGGGCTTGTCGCGCTCGGAGCTCGGCGGCAAGGTGACGGCTAAGCGCATGCCCGCGGGCAAGTACCGGGCGACGAGCAGGGCCTCGCCTAAGTTCTTACGCCTAATGCCGCGCACCGGATAGATGAGCGTCGAGGCGTCCGCCTTGCCGCCGCGCCTCGGCTTAGGCGGCGCTTCGTTACATGAGCGGGCATAAGCCTCGAGCTCTGAATCGGAGAAGACGGGGTTAGGTAGGGAGGCGACGAGCCCGGCCCCCGCCCCCTTAAGCCGCGCGGCGTCGCGGCCGTTGATGGCCGCCCAGGCGCAGCCTTCCGGATACCCGACGGGCCGGTACAGCTCGGGCCGCCAGTCCTCCGCCAGGTCATGGACGTGCATGAGGATGGGATAGCCGTCTTTCGCTAAGGCGGCCAGCGCCGGAAGCAAGGCCGTATTTTTCGCGAGCGTGGGATTATGGACATGGATGACCGTATCGGGGCCGAGGGCCCGCGCCTCGCGCTCGACGGCGGCCTTGATGAGGCCGATCCTCGGATCGTCGCCCGGCGCGCCTAAGCTCGCCGCCGCGCCCCTATCGGCCGGCGGGTCGTAGGCCAAAGCCGGCTCTACGGCGAAGCCGGGCAGGGACGCGGGGGCGACGCCCTCAGGCGCCTCGCCGACTAAGAGCCCGCAGGCTATGCCCTCGTGCGCCAAGGCCCTGGCTTGCCGCTTGATGACCGTCGAGACGCCGCCGGGCTTCAGATGGTAATGAACCATTAACACCGTCATGCGTCCGGCTTCCTCCCGGGGAATTTCTCAAGGTACGCGGGCACGCTCACTATGGGCGGCCGCTCTACGATATGGATCCGGCTCTCGCGTCGGCGATAGCCGCCGGCTTCGAGCTCATACTGGATCATCGTATCGTAGAGCTCCGCGTCGAGCGTCGCCGCCCCCGAGGCTTTAAGCTTGGCTAGGAAGGTCTGCATGATGCCGAAGGACATGCGGCCGAGCGCCAAGGTGCTCTGGTTGCGGTGCACGCGCTTATCGAGGTCGACCTGGGCCATGGCGTCCATGCCGTAGCGCTCGTATAGGTCGAGGAGCATGCTGGTCTCTATGCCGTAGCCTATGGGGAAGGAGATAGAATCGAAGCAGTCGCGGAAGCCGGCGTATTCGCCCGAGAGCGGCTGGATGAACTGCGACAGCTCGGGATAGAAGAGGCTGAAGAGCGGCCTAGTCACGAGCTCGGTGACGCGGCCGCCGCCCGTGGGCTTGATGTTCTTCTGATCCAAGGCTATGGGCCGGTCGTAGAAGGCCTTCGAGAAGCGGACGCCTTCGGTGAGGAGCAGGGGGCCTAAGAGACCGTAGGCGAAGCGCGGGTGTATGTTCTTTATATCGGCGTCGATGTACAGGATGATGTCGCCTTCGAGCACGTAGAGCGCTTTCCAGAGGTTCTCGCCCTTCCCCTTGTAGGCCGGAATCTCGGGCAGGATCTCGTCGGCCAGGTAGACCTTGGCGCCGTACTCGGCAGCCACCTCGCGCGTCGCGTCGGCCGAACCGGAATCGATCACGACGATCTCGTCGATCAGCGGGTAGCGGAGCTGCAGCTCCGAGCGCATGACGACGATCTCCTTGGCTATCGTAGCCGCCTCGTTCAAGGTAGGGAAGCAGAGCGATATGCGAAGGCCCCGCTCCTCCTTCGCCCGCACGAGGGCCGCCAAGTCGGAGAAGGCGCTATGATGGAAGGTCCGCTCCTTGAGCCAGTCGACCGTCTTAGCCATGGCAGCCTCCCGTATCCAGCGCCGTCACGAGCCCCATGAGCTGAGCCATGCCCGTGAACAAGGAATCGATCGACGCGTGCGCCGTCTCCTGGTGGTAATCCTGGCCACGGGCTACGCCGACGGTCACGGCGGGTATGCCGCGATCCAAGAAATAGAAAAGCTCGGACACGCTCGGATACACGTCCGGCTCCAGCTCGAGGGCGCGCATAACGCCGACGGCGGTCCTGACCAAGGGGTGCTCCCAACCTAGGTTCTGGGCGCCGAGCTCGACGGCGACGTCGTAGACTAGGTCGACGCGCTGCTCGTAGCGCACGAGATCGACGATGTCCTTGACCTGGCGCGATAGCTCAGCGAGCACGTCGTTGGAGAGGCTACGGATCTCAAGGCCTATGCGCGCGTGGGCCGCCGGGTCGCCGTACTTACGGCCGGCTTTGATCATGCCTACCGTGAGGGAGCTCTTGGGACGCTTGGGTATGCGTATGCCTAAGAAGCGGTCGACGAGCTCGGTCGCGGTCACCACCATATCCTCGGCCGCCCCCCGTTCGTCTTCCCGCCGTTCGCAGACCAAGTCGGCGCGGATGACCGCGTCGCTGAAGTAGTTAAGGCGCCCGAGCTCACCGCCCTTTACGATGACGGCGGCGCAGGGCTTACGCTCCAAGCCGTCGACGAAACGCTCGATGAGGGCGATGTTCTTGGCGTCGCGCATGGTATTGGCTAGCCCGGCTATGATGAGGTCGCCGCGCAGTGGGGCGCCATGGCGCTTCAGCATGTCGGGGAGGGATAGCGCCGCGGCCGCCCCTAGCGCGTTATCGAGTATCCCCGGGCCGTAGATGTTCCCGTCCCGCAACTCATAATGGATATCGCCGTTCGGCGCGTAGAGCGAATCAAGCTCGGCTACCACCAGGATGGGCGCGCGGGCCGGTTCGGAGCCCTTGACGAGACCGATGGGGTTGCCCAGGCGGTCGGTGCCGCACTCGTCGGCCCCGAGCTCGGCGAGTCTCTCGGCGAAGAACCTGGCCCGCACGCTGTAGCTCGGGTCGGCGGTCTCGTCGTCGCTCATCCAAGTGCCCGCATACGACGGGACTTCTCCTAATAGGATAATATTGCCCATAAGGAGCTCTTTATCGGCTTTCAAGGCCGCCTCGAGTTGGCGGAGCCCCTGGGCGTCGATCGTTCTGTCCGTATCGTTCAGTGCGCTGAACCTCCTTAAAGTATCGTTGGCCATTCTAGTATACACGAAATCGCCCCGGGCGCCAGCGTATGCATCCGCCGCCGGGGATAGCGGCTGGCGCTCGTCGCCGGCCCCGGCTATAGTCTGCCTATGAACAGCTTCGCTAGCGCCTTACACGTCGCCTTGGCCCGGCCGACCGACGGAGACGAGCCGATCGCTTTCGAGCGCCTGCCTCTACCCCCGCCGCGCGTCGAGCGGCTCGCGCGGGCGCCAATCTTGATCGTCGACCCCGCCGGGCTCGAAGCCTTAGCCGAGCGGGCCTTCGTCGATCTCTCGTTCCGCGTGCGGCGGAGCTTGGCGCGCGACCTGTCGCGGATAGCGAACGCTCCGGACGCCGGCGAGCTCGAGCGCATCGCCGCCGCCGCGCTCCTAGAGAACGCCAAGACGGCCGCCGGGGGCCGCTTCCCGCTCTGCCAGGACACCGGGACGGCGGCCGTATACGGCTGGCGCGGCCATCGGGTCCTGGTAGGCGGCGGCCCCGAGCCGGATCGGGCGGCCGAGACCGTAGCGGCCCCGGACGAGGCGGCGCTGGCCGCCGGCATGGCAAAGGCCTGGGAGCGCGGCAGGCTCAGAGCGAGCCAGCTCCTGCCGCTGTCCGGCTGGGGAGAGGCGCCGAGCCAGGCAAACGAGCCGCTCGCCGCCGAAATCTTCTCGGCGCCCGGCATGGCCTATCGCCTCCTCTTCGTCGCCAAGGGCGGAGGCTCGTCCAACAAGGCGGCCCTCTTCCAGGAGACCAAGGCGGTCTTGCGGCCCGAGGCCTTCAGGGCCTTCGCGCGGCGCGCCGTCGCCGGTCTCGGCGTCTCGGCCTGCCCGCCCTATCGCATAACCCTGGCCGTCGGTGGCCAAAGCCCGGAGGAGGCGCTCCTGGCCGCTAAGCTGGCCAGCTGCGGCGCCCTGGACGCCCTGCCCGACGTGCCGCCGTCCGGCGGCGGCCCCTACCGCGACCGCGAGGCCGAGGGCATCGTCATGGAGGAGGCGGCGGCCTCCGGCTGGGGCGCGCAATTCGGCGGCCGCTACCTGGCCCGAGACGCCCGCGTCGTGCGCCTGCCGCGGCATGCGGCGAGCCTGCCTATCGCCCTGGCCGTATCCTGCGCGGCCCATAGGCAGCTCTTGGCCTATGTCGACGAGGAAGGCTACTTCGTCGAGCGCCTGGCCGGCCCCGATGAGCTGCTCGAGGCGGGCGGCCTCGGGCCCAAGGCCCTCCGCCGCCTGGATCTAGCACTGGGCATGAAACCGCCGGCGGATGTACGGGCGGGCGAGCTCGTCGAGCTCCACGGCCCGGTCATCCTGGCCCGCGACGCGGCCCACGCCAGGCTACGCGCCATGATCGAGCGCGGTGAAAACCTACCCGCATGGACGGCCTACCCTGTCTTCTACGCCAGCCCCTCGGGCGCCCCCGAGGGCGCGCCGACCGGCTCGCTCGGGCCCACGACCTCGCGGCGTATGGACGGCTACGTCGAGGAGCTTTTATCGCGGGGCGCGTTCAGGCTCATGCTGGGCAAGGGGGAGCGGAGCGCGGCCTTCGCCGACGCTTGCCGCCGCTACGGCGGCCTCTACCTGGCGGCCGTGGGCGGGGCGGCCGCCCTGGCCGCCGAGCGCTACGTCCGCTCGTCCGCGGTCATCGATTGGCCGGAGCTGGGGATGGAGGCTATCAGACTCGTAGAGCTCCAAGGCCTACCGGCGCTGGTCGCCGTCGACGCCTCGGGCGCCGACTTCTACGAGCGGAGCGAGTAGCCCCGGTAGCGGGCGTAGTACCAGGCGGCCGTAGCCATGAGGGCGTGGCTCCAGGGCGGGTCGCCTAAGCCCGAAAGGACCGCCGCCTCGTCCTCCAGCTGGACGTCGACGAGCTCGTGCTCGTCCAGGCTCTGGGACGGTAGCGGCGTAAGCTCCTCGGCCAGGAAGATATGCAAGGTATTGGCCATGAAGGCCGGGTTGGGCGAGCAGGAGCCGAGCTTGACGATCCGGCCGGCCCGATAGGCGGTCTCTTCCGCAAGCTCGCGCGCGGCGGCGGCCTCTGGCGGCTCGCCTGGCTCCACGACGCCGCCGGGGAACTCGGCGCTCGGCAGGCCCGAGCCGTGCCTGAACTGGCGCACGGTTACGAGCTGCCGTCGCCCGTCGCGCTCCAGCGCGGGGATCACGACGGCCCAATCGGGCGCGCCTACCACCACGAAGCGGCCGTCCTTGCCGTGCGGCCCGCGGCTCACGCGCTCCTCCACCTCGAAGATGCCGTAACCCTGTAGGCGGCGTCGCTCGAGCTCAGTCCAGGCGTCTTGCCCCTGCGCCATGGCGCTAGCCCTCCTTGGGATCGAAGGCGTCGGGGAAATCCGGCGCCGCGTCGGTGATCACGCGGCCGGCCGGGTGGGCGGCCGCCTCGCGCATGATGGGGTCGGGGGCGAAGAGGGCCGGCCACAGGCCTCCGTGGGCGTAGACGGGCCGGCTCGCCATGCGGGCCGCGATGCGCGCGTCCGCCTCGGTCGGCGAGAGCGCGAAGGGGTCGGCGGCCGCGCTCGCGTAGCGGAAGCTCCACAGGGTGCCGTACATCGGCACGAAGGCCGTCGCCGTCCTCACCAGGGGGAAGGCCTCCGCCAAGGTCCGGCCGATACAGGCGTAGGCGGCCGGGCGCGCGGCCGGCGACTCGCCGTGCATGGCGAACACCCCCGACTCCGTCGAGAGCCGCGCGCGTACGAGCTTGAAGAAGTCGAGCGTATACAAGAAGCGCGACGGCCCCATGGGGTCGGTCATGTCCATGACGATCACGTCGTAAGAATCCCGGGAGGATTCGACGAAGGCCCGGCCGTCGCCGTAGACGGCCCGCACGCGCGGGTCGGCGAAGGCGCCGCGGGACAGGCGCGGGAGCTCCCGCTCGCAGAAGAGCGCCACCTCCTCGTCCAGCTCGGCGAAATCGACGCGCTCGACGCCGGTATGAAGGAGTACCTCGCGGAGGACGCCGCCGTCGCCGCCGCCGATTACCAGGACCGAGCGCGGGTCGGGATGGGCCAGCATGGCCGGGTGCACCAGGGGCTCGTGGTAGCGGTACTCCCAGCGCTCGGCTACCTGGGTCACGCCGTCGAGGAGCAGGACGCGTCCGAGCGCCTCGCTCTCGACGAGCTCCGCCTCCTGGTACTTCGTCCTAGCGCGTACCAAGGCCGGGCCGGCCGCGTAGAACATGCCCTGGCCCGGGTTCAAGTATTCCCGTATCTCGCGCCGGCCGGCTCCGGACGCGGCGCCGCCCGACGGGACCGCGCCGCTCACACCAGCCCTCCGCGGCCGACGAGGTTCTTGCACTCGAACAGCTCCTGGATCTCGGTATCCAGGGATTTCTTGATGCGCTTCTTCTCGTTGACCCCGAGGCCCGTGATCTCCTCGCCGAAGAGATAGTCCTTGAGGACGAGCTCCTTCTTGCGCATCTTAGTATGGAAATTGTTGTCCGAGACGATATTGATGTCGTAGGCCGTGTAGCCTTCGAGGAAGTCGTCGGATATATAGTCCTGGATCGAACCGATGTCATGGTCGATAAACAGCTTGCGGCCGCGCTGATCGCGGGTAAAGCCGCGCACGCGGTAGTCGATGATCACCACGTCGGAGTCGAAGCTCTCCAGGAGGTAATGCAGGGCCTTCAAGGGGCTGATCATCCCGCAGGTGGCTATGTCGATATCGACGCGGAAGGTGGCGATGCCCGACAGCTGGTGGTACTCAGGATAGGTGTGGATGGCGATGTGGCTCTTATCCAGGTGGCCGACCACGCCGGGGGCCGGGGCCGAAGTCGCCGGGGCGGCGGCCGCGGGGACGGTACCGACGCCGTAGGCGTCCGGATGGTCCTCGTTCAGGAGCGCCACGACGCTGGCGCCGCGGGGATCGTAGTCCTGCGTCGAAACCTGCACGAGCTTGGCGCGTATGATGCGCGTCACTTCCTCGGTGATGGCCTCGAGCCTGGCCGAGTTGTACTCCTCGTCCACGTACTCCAGGTACTGAATCTGCGACTCGCGCGAACGCGCATAGCAGATATCGTAGATGTTGAAGCTCAGCGACTTCGTCAGATTATTGAAGCCGTCCAGCTTGATGGTCTGTCCCTTGACGCGCTTAATCAATTCGCCCCGGTCCTCCTGTCGATATGCTCGCCCCCCAGGGCCAGATGAGCGGCCATTGTATGCCGGAGCGGGGTTTTGGTAAAGTCGACGCGAACGGAGGCTCCGATGAGCGAACTACATGGCATGCCCGATTGGGTGAGGGCTTTCCCCGGCGCGGTGACGGTATCCGACCGCGAGCACCGCATCGTCTACATGAACGACAAGGCCGCCGCTACCTTCCAAGCCTCGGGCGGCAGGGACTTGATCGGCGGCGACTTGAAGGCCTGCCATAACGAGCGCTCCAAGGCCATCATCGACCGGCTCCTGGCAGAGGGCTCCGTCAACGCCTATACCATCGAGAAGCGGGGGCAGAAGAAGCTCATCTACCAGAGCGCCTGGCGCGACGCATCGGGCGCGGTCGCCGGCTTAGTCGAGCTGTCCCTCGTCCTGCCGGAGGAGCTGCCCCACTTCGTGCGATCGTAGGGCCGCCTGGCCGACGGCGGCATTTGCCGCCCGCCGCACCGGCTCAGTATCATAAAAAGTATGATACCCATAGGCGACGATAGCTTGGGGCGGCGCGGCACCCCTTGGATCACCTACTTCCTCATCGCGGCCAACGTTTACGTGTTCGCCGCCCTCCAGCGCTTCGGCTTGAACGATGACTTCCTCCTCTCCTGGGCGGCGGTGCCCGGGGAGCTTCTCTCCGGGCGGGATATCGTCACCGAGGGGGCGCGCTATTTCGACCGGGCCCTGCGCCGTTGGGTCGTCGAGCCGGGCCTAGGCCCGAGCCCGAGCCCGGTCTACCTTACCCTGCTCTCATCGATGTTCATGCACGGCAGCCTCTCCCATCTGGGTGGCAATATGCTCTTCCTCTGGGTGTTCGGCGATAACATCGAAGGCATCATGGGTCGCAGGCGATTCTTGCTCTTCTACCTGGTAAGCGGCATAGCCGGCGCCGCCGCCCATACCCTGGCGGCGGCCTTGACGGGCACGGCGCTCCTTACGCCCATGGTCGGCGCCTCGGCGGCGATCTCGGGCGTCCTGGGGGCGTACAAGGTCCTCCTACCGAACAATCGCGTCCATATCCTGGCTTGGGGCTTCGTGCCCCTACCGGTGCGCGCCTCGTTCGCCATAGGCCTGTGGTTCTTCATGCAGCTGGCCGGCGGCTTCTTCGGCTGGGCCGGCTCGGGGGTGGCCTATCTAGCCCACATAGGCGGCTATCTCGTGGGCTGGGCTTACGGAGCGGCTATACGCGAGCGGCTTATACGCGCCTGGGAGGAACGCCGGCGCCGCATGGTGCGGAGCTATTGGTAGACGAGTACCGTTCCGCCCCGCTACGGCTTCCCGGGCCGTCGGCTATCGGCCGGCGGCCTCGTCGACGGGCGGCTATCGTCCTTCGCGGCGGGCCCTCAAGCCTAAGCTCTCCCCCAGGCTTTCATGCCGTATCGCCTTGGCGTCGAAACGCAGTAGGGCGAATACCAGCTGTATGCACAGCCCGGCGCCGAGCGCCGCCGCGACGGTCCCCCAGCCTACGAGCCCGCCCAGCCGCCAACCGACGAGCACCGCCGTGATCTCGATGAGCGCGCGTACGAGGCCTATGGGGAGCTTGGTCTTCCGGGTCAGGGCGACCATGAGCCCGTCGCGCGGCCCGGAGCCGAAGCCGGAGCTCATATAGAGGTAGGTGGCGAAGGCGATGACGAAGAGCCCGGCGGCCATCATGGCGGCGCCGGTCAGGGGGCCGCTCGCGAGCGGCACGAGGCCGGAGGCTAGGAACGCGTCCAACATGAGGCCTATCAGCGCCATATTGCCCAAGGTCCCGAGGCCTATGCGCTCCCCCAGGGCCAGGGAGACGAGCACGACGGCCAGGCCGGTGAGTATGGACGCGAAGCCTATGCTCATGCCCAAGGCCGCGGCCAAGCCGGTGTGGAAGACGTCCCAAGGGGCGTAGCCCACGCGGGCGCGCAAAGTCAGGGCTATGCCCAGGGAATAGAGCGCAAGGCCCCCGAGGAGCCTAAGGAGCCGGGCGGCCAAGCGGACGCCCCCGGATACGGCGGAGCTAGCGGCGCGCACCTTAGATCACCATCCCTTCCGCGTCGACGGCGCGTTCCTTAAGGGAGAGCGAGGCCGGCCTAAAACGGCGGCCGTCGGCCAGCTCGACTTCGCCGCGCCCGAGCGCGGCGGCGGCCGCGGCACGGCCGAGGGCGTCGCCCTTCATGATGCCGCTGCCCGAGGAGCCGCCTATCCACCAGAGGTTGGCCGCCCGCTCGAGCACGGGGTTCTTGTCGGGCAGGTGGTAGTCGTAATGGCCGGCCCAGGCTTGCTTGAGCCTGAGGCCGTCGGCATAGCGCCGCGCCAGGGCGGGGAAATAGGCGCGTATGATCGGCTCGACGGCGCTCCTAAAATACTCTTCCTCGGCCGCGGGACGGCCGGCGCCTGGTTCGACCGGCTCGTAGGGCAGTTCGAAGGCGCGGCCGAAGTCGTCCGCCCGTCCGGCCACCATGAGGCCGCGCTCCAAGACGGGCTTCAAGTAGACGCCGCCGTAGGGCAGGATAGTCGCGGGTCGGCCGGCCCCCTCCTCGCCGTAGATCAGGGCGGGTTCATCCAACTCGAAGGCGAAGAGCTGGCGCTTCTTGGGGTAGACGGCGCTGGCTACGCCCAGGGGGCCGAGCAGGTCCTGAAGCCAGCAGCCGGCGGCGGCGACGAAGGCCCCGGCGGAGAAAAGCCGGCCGTCGGCCAGGGCCGCCGACTCGACGCGGGCCGGCAGCTCGGGAGCGCGCGCCGGCTCGAGCTGGAAGCCGACCGCGCGCGCGCCTAACTCTATCCGCCCGCCGAGCTCGACGAAGCGCTCGGCGTACCAGCCCGCCAAGGCCTGGGCCGAAAGCGCGCCGCAGCGGCGCCCGAGCACGGCGCCGGCGGCCGGCGGGTAGCCGCCCCTAGGGTCCATGGCGCTGGCCCGACGGAGCTCATCGCCGGTCAAAAGCTCCGTTCCTCCGGCGAGCTTCGCAAGCCGAGCGGCTCCGTCGCCGAGGCGCTTCCACGCGCTTTCGTCGAAATGCCAGAGGTAGCCTATATCCTTGAGCGCTATGGCGCCGGCGATCTCCTCGTATTGAGAGATCGAGCTCTCCGCCAAGTCGCGGCTGACGCCCGAAAGGAAGAGGTTGCGATAGAGTGCGGCGCTACGGCCGGAATTGCCCATGCAAGGCCGTGGAGCCCGCTCAAGGACGACGACGCGGGCGCCCGGCTCGAGACGCTTCATGTGATACGCGGCGGCTAAGCCCACGACGCCGGCGCCGATGACGACGAAATCATGAATCATAGGGCGAGTATATCCCGAGCCCGGCTGCGGGCATAGCCGGGGAGCTACGGCCGACGGCGCGGTCGAACGATTTTAACGATTCTAGCCCCTCGCCGGGTTCTCGGCGTCGCCGGCTTCCGTTATACTGAAGTGGAAAACAACTCCGAACGACAAGAAGGTAGCATTGAGGACGAATTACAGCGGCGAAAAACGGCGCAAAGAGCTCGAGCGCAAGAAGAAGAAGGAAGAGAAGGAGCTCAAGAAGAAGCTCCGCAAAGAGGCCATAGCGCGCGGCGAAGACCCGGACGCCCTAGGCCCCGAGGATGACGAGGCCGGAGACGAGGCCGACGGGGATGAAGCGGGCGAAGGCTCCGCGCCCGACGGGAGCGTCGACTAGCCGAAGCGTCGACTAGCCGACGAGCCCGCGCAGGCGGTCTAGATTAGCCTTGGTCTCGCCGTTCGTGGGGTCGAGCTCCGCGGCGCGCTCGACGCAGGCCAGGGCCTTGGCTAGCTTGCCCATGCGCTTGTAGGCGATGCCTAGGTTATTAAAAGCCTTGGCGTCGCGCGGCAGAAGCGCTATCAAGCTTTCGAGAATCTCGGCCGCGACTTCGGGCCGGCCCCGCTTGATATAGGCCGCGGCTAGGCGATGCGCCTCGGCCGGGCTCACGCGGGTCCGACGCTTCCGAGGCGCCGGTCCGGAGTCTATCGCTTCGCGCCCGGGCTCGTTCGAAGCGGGCGCGTCAGAAGCGGGCGCGTCAGAAGCGGGCGCGTCAGAAGCGGGCGCGGCGGCGGCGGGCTCTTCCCGCTCGCCCTCCCCCTCGCCTTGCTCGGCTTCGTCGGCCGCGGCGGCGGCGAGCGCCGCCGCATATCGGGCGCGTCCGCGCTTCGACCAAACTAAGCCGGCCCAAGCCCCGATCGCCGCCAAGAAAAACGACCCCGCGAGCCAGGCCCAACGCAAGCCCTCTATCCGAGGCGTCACGACGAGGGCCGCGCGCGGCCGGGCGGCGCTTAACTCGACGATAAACGTCGCTTCGCCGCTTCCAAGCGCGGCAGCGGCGGCTATCCAATCCCCATAGGGATCGGCATACGCGGCGGCGATCGCCGAGCTCCCGGCGGTTAAACGTATATACTCCCTCGGGGCATAGGGCTGAGGCTGCCCTGGCCAAACGGCGCCCGCTTGGTCGGCGATATAGCGGAGCCTTCCCGCCGAGACCGTATAGGCGCTCGCATAGAGCCCTTCAAGGCCGATCCCACGGGAGGCGGCGGCTAGCGCGCCCGCCAGGTCGCGGTACGCGGGCTTGGCCGCGTCGGCCGGGAACCTAAGGCCCTCGGCCGCGGCCGGGTCAATGGACCGAGCCAAGCCGGATACGGAGAGGGCGAGGGCGTCGCGTAACTCCTCCTCGGCGGACGCGGCCGATCTCAGGGCGTCGGCTCGTCCGAACCAGGCGCCCAGGGCGAGCGTCGCCAGCAAAGCGGGCAGTATTCCCGCCGCGAAGGCTATCGGCGCCGGTCCCCGCCGCAAGGCGAGGATCCACGGCCAGCCGAGCCCCAGGAGCGTGAACGCCAAGGCCGCGGCGGCGAAGAACCATCCGACGCGCGCCCGCGCGAGCGCGGCTTGCCCCAGACTCGGCGCCGGCAGGCTGCGCATGGCCGAAGAATCCGTTTGATACTGTACGATCGAGCCGCTCGATCGCTCGACGAAAAGGATGGCCCCTCCTCGAAGAGAGAAATCGGCTATAAACGGCGGCTCGTCGCCAAGGGGAGCCAGTAGCGAGGGCGATAGGAGGGGCGACGAGCCGCCGCCTGCCTCCGCGCGGAAGATCATAGAACGATAGGCGTCCGCCGCGAGTATGGCTCCGTCGCCGGCGAAGCGGACGCGGGTCGGATACGGGAAGTCGTCGGCGTACTCGGTCATCAACCTAAAATTTTCGCCTTCGTACGCGATGAGGCCCCCGGGCCCCGCGATGATCACGCGCTCGCCGCCCTCGGCCGGCGCTAGGCTCGCGTACGGCAGCTTCCAATCGGCCTTCACGAGCACCCGCTCGCGAGCGTCGCGCAGCCCCGCCTTCGCCAAGGACAGGCTTCCCGCGTCGTCGGCGAAGAGGTACCAGGCGAAGCCGTCCTTGACGGCCAAGGAGCCGGGCACGAAGCCGCCGGCGCCGGAGAAACGCTTCTGCACCAGGACGCCGGCCGGCGAGCCGTCGGCCCCTATGCGGACGACCCGTTCGAAACGCGCTGCGCCCGCCCCGCCGTCGACGCGGTCTATGGCGTAGAGCGCGCCGTCCTCGCCCGCGTCGACGCCGAGGAAGAGGCCGTAGAACTCGCCGGGCCTCGTAGCCCAACGTAATTCTCCCGCGGGGGAGAGCCTGAGTATCCGACCCCGATCCTCGACGACGGCGAAATCGCCGTCGGGCAGGGCGAAAGCCGCCGAGGGGAAGCGATACCCCGGTTCGGCGCCGGGCAGCGCCATGGCCATGGCGTCCCGCCGGCCGTACGCCATCCAAGCGGAGGCCGCGGCGAGGGCCGCGCAACAGATAAACCAGGCCAGGCTACGTCTCATACTCGTCCACCACCGTTCTCCATATGCGGATCAGTAAGAGTATCGGAAAAAAAACCGCCGGACGCCAGCGGAGGCGCGACCGGAAGCGCTCCGCGCCGAGCGATTTTCCTTGGAAGGCGGGGCCGGACCGGATTATACTGTGCGCGCGAGGAGGATCACGCATGACGGTTCAGTTCGCCGTAGCCGCCGCGATCGCAGGCGGGGCGGCCGCCATAGTCTACGCCGTATTGAAGAGCCGGTGGATCTACGCCATACCGGTGGAGCTCGAGGCGCTCCGCAAGATCTCCGGGTATATCGCCGAAGGCGCGCGCGCCTTCCTGCGCCGCGAGTACACGGTGCTCATCCCCTTCGTCCTGATAGCCGGCGCCTTCCTCGCCTTGGCGAACGCCGGCCCCCTACGGCTCCAGGCCGCCTCCTTCGCCCTCGGCGCCCTCTGCTCGGCGGCGGCGGGCTTCTTCGGCATGCGCGTGGCGACCGCCGCCAACGCCAGGACCGCGGCCCGGGCCGCCGAAGGCGTCGACCCGGCCCTGCGCGTCGCCTTCGCCGGCGGCTCGGTCATGGGCATGACCGTCGTCGGCCTGGCCCTCCTGGGCATCGCGGCCGTGCTCGGCGCTTCCATCGCGCTCTTCGGCCAGGATAACGCGACCCTGGCTAAAACCGTGTTCCCCATACTCTCGGGCTTCAGCCTCGGCGCCTCGACCATAGCGCTCTTCGCGCGGGTCGGCGGCGGCATCTTCACCAAGGCCGCCGACGTCGGCGCCGACCTGGTCGGCAAGGTCGAGGCCGGCATCCCGGAGGACGACCCGCGCAACCCGGCGGTGATCGCCGACAACGTCGGCGACAACGTCGGCGACTGCGCCGGCATGGCGGCCGACCTGTTCGAGACCTACGCCGTCACCGCCGTGGCCGCGATGCTGCTCGCCTTCCTCTTCTGGCCCGAGGTCGGCGTCGCCGTCACCTACCCGCTGGTCCTCGGCGGCGTGTCGATCATCGCCAGCATCATCGGCACGTTCTTCGTGCGTCTCGGTGGCGGCCAGAACATCATGAACGCGCTCTACAAGGGGCTCGCCGCGGCGGCCGTCAAGATCGGAAGAGCACACGTCTGAACTCCAGTCACCGAATACGATC
>CALKWG010000360.1 GCA_938004315.1 uncultured Spirochaetaceae bacterium | reverse complement strand
GCAACGTCGAGAAGAAGATCGCCGAGTTCGGCACCGAGCGCGACGCCAAGCAGCCGCGCATCGTCATCGCCGACGAGGCCGGCAACGAGATCTTCCAGTACCTCCTGCCCGGCGGCGCCTACCTCAACGTAGAGGACGGCGACCAGGTCAAGGCGGGCAAGACCCTGGCCAAGACCCTCAAGGAGGGCGCTCGCGCGATGGACATCGTAGGCGGCCTCCCGCGCGTCGGCGAGCTCTTCGAGGCGCGCAAGCCCAAGACCCCCACGGTCCTGGCCATGGTCTCCGGCAAGGTCAACTTGAAGGGCATCGTCAAGGGTAAGCGCGTCATCATGATCATGGACCTCTTCGGCAAGGAGTATAAGCACCTCGTGCCGATGGGGCGGCGCCTCCTCGTCCGCGACGGCGACACCGTCGAGGCGGGCGACAAGCTCTGCGACGGCAACCCCAACCCGCACGACATCCTGGCCATCGCCGGCGAGCACGCCTGCCAGCGCTTCATCATGGACGAGATCCAGCAGGTGTACCGCCTGCAGGGCGTTACCATCAACGATAAGCACATCGGCGTCATCGTCCGCCAGATGATGAAGAAGGTCGAGATCGTGGCCCCCGGCGACACGCGCTTCATCTACGGTCAGCAGGTGGACAAGTACCGCTTCCACGAGGAGAACCGACGCGTCCAGGAGGAGGGCGGACAGCCCGCCGTGGCCCGGCCCCTGCTCATCGGCATCACCCGGGCCTCGCTCAAGATCGACTCCTTCATCTCGGCCGCCTCCTTCCAGGAGACGACCAAGGTCCTGACCGACGCGGCCATAGCCGGCGCGGTCGACCAGCTACGCGGCCTTAAGGAGAACGTGGCCATCGGCCACTTGATCCCCGCGGGCACCGGTATGAGGCAGTACAAAGAGCTGCGCATGTCCGACGACGAGCACGAGGACCTCGATAGCTACGTGGCCGAGGTGCTCGAGCAGCGTAAGAAGGAGCGCGAGCTCGCGGCGCTGCCCTTCGGGGACGAGCAGCAGTACGCCGACGAGGCGGGCTTCGAAGAGGATACCGCGTTCGAGAACGACGAAGGCTTCAGCCCCGTCGACGAGGACGAGGGCGAAGAGGACTAAGCCGAGGGCGGGGGAGGGCTACGGCGCCGCCCCCGCGCCCGGCGGCCCCGCCCGCGGCCGATTGACACGCGAGCGCAAGGGATTCTATTGTATTCAACCGGCGCGTAACACCGGCGCGCCGTTTTAAGATTTCTCGTGTACCGAAGAAACCGCCGGACCATGCTGAGGCCCGGCAACGATCAGGAGACGAAGGTTTAATGCCTACGATCAACCAGCTTATCCGGAT
>CALKWG010000359.1 GCA_938004315.1 uncultured Spirochaetaceae bacterium | reverse complement strand
CTTCTACGACCGCCATCGAAAGGAACCTACGCCATGAGCTTCACGAACGCCGACGAAGTCTACGCCTACCTGAACCGCTTCCTGAACTTCGAGCGCAAGCTCGAGCCCACCGCATATCGATTGGACCGCATGTTCGCGCTCAAGGAGCTCTTCGGCGCGCCCGACGAGGCTTACGAGATCTGGCACGTGACCGGCTCAAAGGGCAAGGGCTCCACGGCCACCATGATAGCTTCTATCCTCCGCGAAACCGGCGCCCGCGTGGGACTCTACACTTCGCCTCACCTTGTATCCTTTACCGAGCGTATCGCGATAGACGGCGCGCCGGTAGACGAGGCCGTCTTGGTCCGTTCGGCGGAGGAGCTTGAGGCCGGGCTCAGAGGGCGGGAGCCTGAAGATTTCCCCGGCGGCGAGGCCCCAACCTACTTCGAGCTGTTGACCATGCTGGGTTTCCTGTGCTTCAGGGCGGCCGGCTGCACTCACGCGGTGATCGAGGTGGGTTTAGGCGGCCGCCTGGACTCCACCAACGTCGTCAAGCCCGCGACCTCCTTCATCACCACCGTAGAGCTGGAGCACACCGAGCTCCTCGGCGACACGATACCCAAGATAGCCTACGAGAAAGCCGGCATCATCAAGCCCGGCGTACCGGCGTACTCGAGCGCCTGGCGGCCCGAGGCGCGCGAGGTGATACGCCGCTCCGCCGCCGAGCGAGGCGCTCCGCTCCGCGAGCTCGACGATGAGGCGGGTCTCTTAGGCGTGCGCATCGGTCGGAAGGGGACGAGCTTCGGCCTCTCGCTACGCGACGACGGCCTCCGTGCCGCCTGCGGCGCGGGCCAGGGCGCCTGGGAGCTCTTCGTGCCGCTCATCGGCGAGGTGCAGGCGCGGAACGCCGCCCTCGTCGCCCTGGGCGCGCTGGACCGGGGGATAGCGCCTCAGGCGATAGTCGAAGGGCTGGCCAAGGCGCGCATCCGGGCCCGCTTCGAGATCGTAGGCGGCGACCCGCTCGTGGTGCTCGACGGCGCCCATACGGCCGATTCGACCGCGGCCTGCGCGCGCGATTTCACCGCGGCCGTCGGCCCCGAAGGCATCCTCCTCTTCGGCTGCGCCAAGGACAAGGATCCGGCGGGCATGGCGGCGGCCCTGCGCCACGCCGCCTCGCGCGCCGTCATCACCAAGCCGGGCACCTTCAAGGAGAGCGAGCCTGAAAAAATCGCGGCGGCATTCCGCGCCGCCGGATATGAGGTCGTCTTGGAGCCGGAGACCGGCGTCGCCGTCGAGCTCGCCTTAGAGGCGGCTCGGGCGGAGAGTCTCCCGCTCCTCGTTACCGGATCGTTCTACCTCTGCGCCGAGGTCGCCGCGGCCCTGGCTAAAGCCGGCCGCTACTAAGCGCCTCGGGCTCCCGCTTAGGCCTCGACGCGGTTGCGCCCGAGCTGCTTAGCCCGGTACATGGCCGCGTCGGCCCGCGCCACCCATTCGCCGGCCGGCTCGCCCTTGCGGTACTCGGCCGCCCCGATCGAAGCTTGGACAGAGAAAGTCTTGCCGTCGTGCTTAACCGGCGTCGACGCGATGAAGCCGCGGATGCGCTCGGCGATGGTCTTAGCGACCGACAGCTCCGCGCCCGGCAGGAGCACGAAGAACTCCTCGCCGCCGTAGCGCCCGGCGTAATCCTCTCGCCTTAGGCAGGCCTTGATGGCGTCTCCGGCGGCGCGTATGGCCTCGTCGCCCGAGAGGGTGCCGTAGCCGTCGTTGATAGCCTTGAATTTATCCAGGTCGATCATGAGGCCCGCTAAAGGCTCCTCTTCGACGCCGGCCTTGCGCGTCTCGAGCTCGATGCGCGCGGCCAGGCTCTGCCTGGAGAGGAGCCCCGAAAGCACGTCGTAGCGCGCCGAGGAGGCGAGCTTCTTGTCCTCGACCTCGAAGGCCTTGCGTTTTTCGGTAGCCTGCGCGAGGTCTTCCTTCAGGCTCATCTGTTTGTCGAGGAGCTTGGCCGAGAGGGTCTCCTCCTGGTGGACGGCCTGGCGGAAGAACTCGCGCTCGGATATGAGCTTTCGCTGCTCGGCTAGCCGCATGAGGGCGGCGCGCAGGCGTAGTTCGAACTCCAAGGCTTCGAAGGGCTTTTTGATGAAGTCGTCGGCTCCCGCCGCGATCACGTTCTTGATCCGCCCGGGATCCTCGAAGCCTGACATGAGCACTACCTGTAAGGGTCTCATGGCGTAGAGCTTCTTGAGGTGCTTGCATAGTTCATAGCCTTCGCTGTCGGGCAAGACCACGTCTAGGAAGACTACGGAGAATCGCATGCGTTCGGCCAGGTCGCGCGCCGCCGCGGCGGTGGCGGCCTTGTGCGTCTCGAACTGGCCGTTCAGCATCGACGAAACGGCGTCCAGCGTCGCCTTGCTATCGTCGACCACGAGGACCTTCAGGGTACTTTCCATAATGCTCCCTCGGGAGGATTTTGCTATAATTAGCTTAATATAATAGTTGCAAACCCGAGTTTCCAGCTCCAGCTATATGAATTAACGAAATAGGAAGAGCACGCTCTGCCCGACGCCGATGAGGAAGCCTAAGACGCCGCCGAACCAGGTGACGGCCTTAAGCTCACGGTCGATGACGCGTAGGAGCATGCGCTCCACCTCGATCATCTCAAGCGAGTCGATCTTCTCCACGACGAGGCCCCGCACGTCCACGCCGGCCAGGATGGCGCCGCTCTCGCGGGCGGCCAGGGCCGCCAGGGGAGCGCCGGCGGCGTGGGCTAAGCCGTCGATCAGGGTTTGGTCCAGGCCGACGAGCTCGCCTATCGTACGGCCGCGGGCGCGTTCGGCCAGAGCCGCGGCGAAGGCCTTGGCGGCCCCGCCCACGGCCGCCGCCGCCGGGCTCGGCTCGGCCCGCGCGGCCTCGCCCGAGCCGAGGAGCCCGGCTAGCCACTCGGCCGCCCTGGCCGCGACGGACTCCTTGAGGCCCGGGAGCGCGGCCAGGACGGCGCCGGCATCCAACCCTCCTAAAGCCGCCTCGACGAGGCTCTCAGGCGGGGCGGGGCGATCCAGAGCGCCCCGCAAGGCGAGGACGAGCGCGGCGCGCGAGGCCTCCACGGCTCCCGGGTCGGCGAAGGCTTTGTAGGAGGACAGCGGTCGGTCCCAAAGCTCGCCCACGGCCGCGGCGGCGCGTTCGACGAGCGCGTCCTTGGTCTTCGGATCGGCGAACATGGTGGCGATAGCCTCCCCAAAATCCGCGATGGTGGCCGGCATGCTCTCAAAAATCGCCTTATCGTATTGCCCGAGCCCTATGAAGAAGCGCTGTACGGCCGAGAGGCGATCCATGGTCTTGCGCACGAGCTTGGCGCCCAGCCGTTCCATGGACGAGCGGATGGTCGGGTCGTCCATCACGCCGCTTACGGCCGAGCCTAGGGCCGGATAGGCCGCCTTGGCCATCGCGCGCGCGAGGTTTTCAGCCGCCTCGCGGGGTACGAAGGTCGAGAGGCCGCCTCCCCGCTCCAGGGCGCGCCCGACGCAGCCGAAGGCGGCGTCGGCCATGAGGGTCGCCAGGGCGTCCTTGAACGCCGGATCGGCGAAGCGCTCGCCCAAGGCGCGCGCGCCGGCGCTGCCTTTCAGCTCGGCGAGGCTCACGCCGTCGAGCTTTTCAAGCAAGGCTGAGACCCCCGCCCCGACGCCGGCCTTGAAGGGCTCGGAGCCGGCGAATGAACGGGCTATAGAGGCCGCGGCGGCGGCTAGCTCGCGGCCGAGGCCTTCCGCCTCAGCGCCCCGCTCCTCGGCCCTCGCGCCGGCGACCCGCATCGCCGCGAGCGAGCTCCCGGCCCGCTGGAGCGCTTGCTCGAGCGAAGCGGTGAAGGCCGGAGAAGAGAGCTTAGCCTCTACGGCGTCCGGCGTGAGGAGGTCCTCGGCCACCGTATCACCCAAGGAGCGGGCTATACCGCTGCGCTCCCGGGGCAGGATGCCCGGCGTAAAGGGCAGCCTAAGGCCCAAGAGGCGATAGGCCTTGAGCGGCCGGAACAGCATCTTGATGGCGAGCCAGTTGGTAAAGAGGCCGATGAGAGCCCCGATGACGGGGGGCAGGATGAAGAACAGGACGTTCCTTTTCATAGCCCCTCCTTCGCGTACGCTTCGGCCCGCGGCTTGGTATCGAAGACGCGGACGAAGGACTCGTGTAGCCAGCCCTCCCCCTCCTCGGAGCGAAGCCGGTACCAGACGCCGCGGCTGGGGGCTTGGTTGCGGCGCGTGCGCCCGGTCAGCTCGAGCACCTCGCCGCGTCGGAAGAACGCCCCCTGCTCCGCGTCCGGCCGCGGCTCGGCCAGGGCCCGCGCGTAGGCCACCGAGACAACACCCCAGCCCATGCCCCCGGACAAAGGCGGCGTCGGGTCTAAGGTGACCGCGGGTACGCGCTCGGGGCCGCAGGAGGATAAAAATGAGAATAGACAAATCAACGTAAAAACTATAAAGCGATCAGTATGTTGCCTATAGATCAGTTTAGAGAGAAATCTTCGCATCACTGTTCACATCCCTACTTCCGTGGCATTATATAAGCATGCAGCGACCAGTTCTAGCTATAGTACTATCGTTAGGATTGCTGGCTATAACATACCCTATTTCCGCATTACCTGGGTTGAATATTGAAACGTCAATGGTCGGTTCTAGTCAGCTTGTACAAGAACCTGGTTATGATAGCCTATTTCAATTCGGCCTTAGACCAGAAATAAGTATTAATGCTGAGCTCACCCCGGTCGTTGATATAGGACTTGCCTTAGCCTATTCATATGTGTTTCCTTCTTCATTTTCACCATTCTGGTATCGATATAGATCGGAAGAGCACACGTCTGAACTCCAGTCACCGAATACGATCT
>CALKWG010000358.1 GCA_938004315.1 uncultured Spirochaetaceae bacterium | reverse complement strand
AGGCTCAGGGGCTTAGGCGACACCTTCGAATGCTACGCCCGAAAGCTGCCCGATAGCGGCATAGACAAGGAATAGAGCTATTATGGACGCGATCTTCATCTTAGGCGCCGGCGTGATGCAGGGCCCGGCCATCAGGGCCGCCCGCGACAAGGGACTCTACGTCGTGGTGGCCGACGGCGATCCCGGCGCCGCCTGCCGCGCCGAGGCCGACCGCTTCGTGCATATCGACCTCAAGGACAAGCCGGCCTTGCTCGAGGCGGCGCGCGGCATACCGGGCCTCAAGGGCGTCTTCACCGCCGGCACCGACTTCTCCGCCTCGGTGGCCTTCGTGGCCGAGGGGCTGGGCCTCCCCGGCATCGGCCATGAGGCGGCGCTCGACGCCTCCGACAAAGGCCGCATGCGCGTCAGGCTCAAGGCCGCGGGCGTACCCGTGCCCGCCTTCGCCGTCGGTACGGGAACGGAAGGGCCGGCCGCAGCGCTCGCCGAGCTCACGGGCTCAGGCGCTCTCTTCCCCTTCGTCGTGAAGCCCGTGGATAACATGGGCGCCCGCGGCTGCCGCCTCGCCCGCGACGAGGCCGAATTCGCCCTCGCTTGGGCCGCCGCCGCCGCCTCGTCGCGCAGCGGCCGCGTCATAGCCGAAGAATACCTCGAAGGCCCCGAATTCAGCCTGGACGCGCTCATCTACGAGGGCGAGTTCAGGCTACGCGGCGTCGCCGACCGCCAAGTCCGCTTCGAGCCCTACTTCGTCGAGCTCGGCCATACGATGCCGAGCGCCTACGGCCCCGAAGTCTTGGACGAGGTCATCGCCGTCTTTAAGGCCGGCGCGAAGGCGCTCGGCATCGAGCGCGGCGCGGCCAAGGGGGACATCAAGTACACGCGCCGCGGCGCCTTCGTGGGCGAGATAGCCGCCAGGCTCTCGGGCGGCTATATGTCCGGCTGGACCTATCCGTACGCCAGCGGCGTCGACCCAGCCTCCGAGGGCGTCGACCTCGCCTGCGGCCGGCACGTCCGATTCGCCGAGGCGTCCAGGGACTGGTGCTCGGCCGAGCGCGCCTTCATCTCCATACCCGGCGAGCTTATGGAGCTGCGCGGGCTCGATAAGGCTAGGCGCTTACCCTACGTGAAAGACTTGTTCAGCCGTTGCGCCCCGGGCGATCGCCTCGTCTTCCCTTCAAACAACGTCCAGAAGGCCGGCAACGTCATCAGCCAGGCGCCGACCCGCGCCGAGGCCGAAGCCGCCGCCGAGGAGGGAGCTCGGAGCCTCGCCCTGCGGCTCAGGCCCGGCGACCCCGAGACCGCCGCCTTCCTCGGTTACGGCCGGCCCGTAGCGGACGATTGGTCCTGGGCGCCCGACGCCTACGCGCCTTCGGCCATGGCTATCGCCTACGTCGATTCGCTCCCCGAGCTTCTCAAGGCCGATGGCGAAAAACGATCAGTCGGCATAGAGCCGCTCCCCGGCATGGATAGGGAGGGCTCCCGCGATTGGTTAGGCAGATCCATGGCCGAAGGCCTCGAGCTCGTCCGCTCCCTAAGCGGGGCGGCCGTCGGCCCCGGCGATATCGTGCTCGGGCGCGCTTTTTGGCGGGCATTTTTCCGCGGCGGCTATCAGGGCGGCGCCTGGGCCGTCGATACTATGGTTAAGGAGCTTCGCAAGGCATGATTCGAGCGTCGCGCGCCCCGTTCGCCAGTATCCTGGCCCTCTGCCTCGCGGCCTTCATGGGCGGCGCCTCGGCCTACGCCCAAGCGGCCGGCGGGGCGCGCCCGGCGGCTCCGATCGAGCTTTCGGCCTTAGCCGAGCGTTGGAAGGCGATCTGGAGCTTCGACCCGCTCTCGGGGCAGGGCTACCTCATGCGCGGACCCGACCTCATACGCTTCGCCCCCGGCCGCGAGCTCTACCTCGTCGGTCCCGACGGCGTCCTACGATCGTTAGCGCCGACCTGGGAGGGCGGGCGCATCATGCTGCCGGCCCCCTCGGCCGAGGCCCTCGAAGCCTGGCTCGCCTCGCGCGACGAGGAGCGGCGCTCGCGCGCCAGCGTCGCGGCCATACTCATCGACCCGGGCCACGGCGGCCGCGACCCCGGCGCCATAGGCGAGCACGGGAGCGGGGCCGATCGCCTGCGGATAGCCGAGAAGGACGTTACCCTCGCCATCGGCAAGGACCTTTACGAACGCCTCCGGCGCCTGTGGCCCGAGAAGCAGATCATGATCACCCGCGAGGGCGATACCTACCCCAGCCTTGACGAACGGGTAGAGATGGCGAACAAGCTGGAGCTGTCGGTCAACCAGGCCGTGATCTACGTATCCATACACGCCAACGCCTCGTTCAACACGCGCGCGTCGGGCTTCGAGGTATGGTACTTGAATCCCGATTATCGCCGCAGCGTGGTGGACGCCAAGAAGACCGAGGGCGTCGACCAGAGCGTCATCCCCATCCTGAACGCCATGCTCGAGGAGGAGTACACGACCGAGAGCATCTTCTTAGCCCGCGCCATACTCGACGGCATGGCCGCGACGATCGGCGAACGCAGCCCGAACCGCGGCATACGCGCCGAGGAGTGGTTCGTCGTCCGAAACGCCCGCATGCCCTCGGTCTTGGTAGAGGTCGGCTTCGTGACCAACGAGCAGGAGGCGAGGGCCTTAGCCGATCCGGCCTACTTGAAGAAGCTCGGCGACGGTATCTATAATGGCATTATATCGTTCGTCGAGTATTTCGAGAGAAGAAGAGGTTCCGTACGCCCGTGAGCATCGATAGAGCCGCATTATTGTCGAGGGTCAGAGCAGCCTTAGCGAGCTTCGCCCGTCCGCGGGGCGTCGCCGTTATCGCGCTCGCGTCGCTGGTCGCCGTCGCCGCGGCTTCGAACGTCGGCATGGGCACGCACCGCGCCTATACGCTGTGGTATCCCAAGGCCAGGGCTGCGGGTATCGGGACGGAGCTGCGCCTCATCCGAGCGAGCGGCGGCGTCGAGGCCGAGCTCAAAGCTTTAATAGAAGAGCTGATACTCGGCCCCATGGATCCTAACCTATCGCCCCTGGCCCTCGCCGACGCCGGCGTCCGCTCAATCTTCGTACGAGGCAGGGTCATGTACGTCGATTTTTCATCGGACGTGCTCTTCGGCCGCCGCCACTCGAACGGCGTCTATGAGCGTCCGCTCGTGTCGCCGTCGCGTTTCTTCGAGCTGACCGAGATGACGATCAAGCGGAATTTTCCCTCGTATCGAATCGTGCTCACCGTAGAAGGCCGGGAAATGGAAAAAACCGCGCCGACGGACTTAACTACCGAGGGAAAATAGAATAAAATAATTGACAAAGGGCCTTGCGCGACTATAATCAAGGTCAAATTCGGAAAACTGAACGCGCACTATGAAAGGAGCACGTGAATGAGAAGGCCGATTTTCGTTATTGCAACGGCTCTGCTACTGTTAAGCGCTGTCGTCGCCTTCGCGGATGAAGCGATCCTTATGGACTTCAACCTCCTCAAGGCCGACATCATCGAGGATCCGGTGCGGCAGGGCGTACTCACCCAGAACCGCGCCACCATGATGGATTTTTCCACCGTGGCCGGCGCCAGCTACACCGAGGATCAGAAGCAGCAGATGAGGATCTCATTGGGTATCACCAATTGGGACGTCATCCTGGCTTCCTCCTCCCGCACCAACATGAACCAGGCTCTGTCCTTTACCGCCGAGGCTCCCGTCGACGCGGGCGCTAGGCAGTTCGCCGGGCAGACGGTTCTCGGCATTCGCGTGCGCTTCCCCCTCGAGCCCTTCAACTCCTGGGCCCGCATCCAGCCCCCCTTCGATATCCCCGCCTTCGAGCCTAAGGCGACTATCGGCGACGACGGCAGCATCACCCCCGCCCAGGGCAACCAGGGCGGCGATCCGATCAACGCCAACATGAGCCGCTTCGAGGGAACTTACAACGCCGATACCAAGATCACCGCCGCCCTCGGCGTGGTTAAGAACGTCGGCGTCCTCAAGTCCGTGGCCGTCAACGTCCGCGGCTTGAACTTCCCGCACGGCCTCTCCGTCATCCTCAAGGATAACGACGGCAACGAGCGCGTCATGTTCATGGGCTACCTGAACTTCGACGGCTGGCGCGAGCTGCGCTGGGATAACCCCCAGTACATCAGCGACGTGCGCAACCGCGAGCTCAGGGTCGTTCCCCTTTATCCTCGCTCGACCCCCTTCGTGAAGCTGGCCGGCTTCCTCATCAGCCGCGACGCGGCCCATGAGGGCGGCGACTTCATCACCTACATCAAGGACGTCAAGATCATCTACGATAAGGCCGTCCTGGAGCCCGTCCGCGACATCAACGACGAGGCTATCTGGGGTATCGTCGGGCAGAAGGAAGAGGAGCGCAAGCGCCTAGAGAGCCTCCGCTTCGGCGCCAACCAGGTGCTCCGCTACATCGAGCGCCAGCGCCAGGCGACCCAGACCGAGTTTACTCCCTCTAACTAAGTAGCGCGCGCATTCAATATACGGCCGCCCTTCGGGGCGGCCTTTTTATCGCTTTTACGCTTGCGCCTTCCCGCTTCTGTGCATATCTTGGTGGTATGGAGCAGAACGAAGCGATTCCAAGTCGCGTCGCGCTCGACGCCCTCTATAAACGTTCATATCCGGGGCTCGAGCGCGCGCTGAACGAGATGCTGTCGCAGATCAGGCACTTAGTCGACGGCACCGGGCTCTTTCCCGCCTACAAGCATCGCATCAAGTCGATGAACAGCTACTTCGCTAAGCGTATAAAATTCAGCCGCGAGGCCAAAATCAAGAACCGGCAGCCCCTGCCTATTACCGACCTCATCGCGATCAGGATCATATGTCCCTTCATAGGCGACTTAGCGAGGATAGAGGAGGCGCTGTCGGCTAAGTTCAAGGTAGTCGAGGTGGAGCGCAAAGGATCGGACAGCTCCTTTAGGGAGTTCGGCTATCAATCGACGCATATGCTCCTGGAGCTTCCCCCTGAGCTACGGGAGGGGGCTGAGATCCTCGACCCGCCGGTCTGCGAGGTTCAGATCCGCACCATCCTGCAGGACGCTTGGGCCGAAGTCGAGCACGAGCTGGTCTATAAGGCCGAGTTCACGCCCTTCGACGATCCGATGCGCAGGAAACTGGCTGCGTTGAACGCGACCTTGACCTTGTCCGATATGCTCTTCCAGGAAATTCGCGACTATCAACATCAGCTGACGAACGAGCTGGCGAAGCGCCGGGTGGCTTTCTTCAAGAAGATAGAAGACGCCATCGATAAGGAGCTGTACAGCGGCATCAAGGAGCTCGGCGCAGGCCACGCCGCCCAGCTTAAGGATCCGGCCTGGCTCGGACCTTGGAAGTCCCAGGACGACCTCCTGCTCGAGGCCCTGAACGCCCACAATCGCGGGGACTACGTGCGGGCCATCGATATCTACTCGCACATCCTGGCCATGGGGCCGAAAGACACGATACGGGCCCTCATCCACAAGCATCGCGGCATGGCCTTCTTCGCCGAAAGCCGCTATGACGAAGCCCTAGAGGACTTCTCAAAGACCTTGGAGCTGGACGCCGAATGCTATAAGGCGGCGTACTACCGCGGCGTGGTCTTCAGCGTGCGGCAGAATTACTCGGCGGCCATAGAGGATTTTAACCGCGCGCTGGAGATCCACCCCTACCACTTCTACTCATGCTATCGACGAGCGCAGGCCTACTATCACCTAGGCGATTTCCCCAAAGCCTTGGGCGATACCGAGCTCGCCTTGGAGCTATCGCCGGAGAACGAAAACGTCGTCAAACTCAAGGCGATGATCGTGAAGAAGCTGAAGATGTGAGGGCTCGACCGGCGGGGAGCCCCGGCGACGGCGGACGGAGGCGAGAGTTCCTCGGCGGACTGAGGCGAGAGCTTTCCAGGCGGACGGCCTATTCTTGACAAAGGCGCCTCATTGTTGCTAAGGTAAGCCCATCGATCAAGTCCCCTTCGTCTAGTGGTTAGGACACCGGGTTTTCATCCCGGCAACAGGAGTTCGATCCTCCTAGGGGATGTTAAGCCTTGCGCGGCATGCGTAAGGCTTTTTTTGTCGCCTGGCATAGCGGGCTCGGAGACAATAATGATAAAAGTGTCACCTGGCTTTTGACTTTTATGGCCGTTCGCACTACTATAGTTATCGATTCTAACTCGTAGGAGGAACCGTGAAAAAGATTGCAGTTATCATGTTGATCCTGTCCCTGGTCGGGGCGGGTAGCGCGTTCGCCGCCGGCCCCTTGGGGCTCACCGGCTTCGGCGTGTACGGTACTTTAGGCTCCACCGCCGGTAAGCTGGGCGGCGGCGTCGGCCTCTCCCTGAAGTGGGCCAGCTTCCCCGTCGTCGGCCTGCAGTACAACCTTACGGCCGAGCGCATCAACGCCTCTGTCGATTACTACATCATCGACGCCGAGGGCCTGGCGGCCAACCTAAGCTACTTCCTGGGCGCCGGCCTCTATGCCGGCATCGGCACCGGCGGCGGCGAGGCTCAGGTGGACTTCGGCTTCCGCATCCCCGTGGGCCTGCAGTTCTGGCCCATCCGCAAGTTTGAGCTCTTCTTCGCGCCCGTCCTGGCTATCGCCGTGATCCCGACGGTTAACCTCGGCCTCGGCGCCGAGTTCGGCGCTCGCGTGCGCTTCTAGTTTTTTTTAGACTACGCTGATTACAAGCGAGGCCGCCCTTTCGGGCGGCCTCGTCGCATTTTCACCGTTTCAAGTCAGCCTATTTACCGGTCGCCTCCAGCTCGTCCCAGCGGGCCATGGCGCGGCGCAGGTGGGGTATGACGATGGAGCCGCCGACTACGAGGCCTATGGTGCAGGCCTCCCTGAACGCGGCCGCCGCGACGCCTTCTTCATGGCAGCGTATCGTGTGGTAAAGAATGCAGTCGTCGCAGCGCAGCACGAGGCTCGCCACGAGGCCGAGGAGCTCCTTGGTCTTAGCGTCCAGGGCGCCCTCGCGATACGTTTGGCCGTCCAGGCTGAAATAGCGCTTGAGCTCCAAAGGCGCGTCGCGCAAGACTATCTCGTTTAAGGTTTCCCGCTCAGCCTGCCATTCGGCTATGGTCTTATCGAATATGGATTTCTCATCGCTCATCGGGCTTCCTCCGTCGGGCATGGTTTCGTGCGCAGTATGACTGAAAAAGCTCAGATTGGCGAGGCCTGAGACTAGTCGAAATATAAGAAAAACTATATATTAAACTCGACTTGACAGAAAAGGAGCACGTGATGCCTGAACTACTGACCTTAGGAACTTTTAAAGACAAGATCTTCGATTATGAGAACGAGAAGGAATGGAAGTATCGCGGCGAGCTGCCGGCCATCGTCGATTTTTACGCCGACTGGTGCGGCCCGTGTAAGATGGTCGCCCCGGTCTTGGATAAGCTCGCCAAGAAGTACGACGGGAAGCTTTCCATCTATAAGGTCGACACCGAGGCGGAGCAGGAGCTAGCCGGGATGTTCGGCGTGCAGAGCATCCCGACCCTGTTGTTCATCCCCAAGGAGGGCGAGCCGCGGGTCGTCATGGGCGCGCTCCCCGAGAAAGAATTCGAGCGGATTATCGGCGAGGTGCTTTCGGTAAGCCTTTAGGACCCGGATAATCGAGCTCAATGGTCTCGATCGCGTCTACGGAGGCGGCTACGAGCTCCCTGAAGCCCAGGGAGTCGAAGGCCGCCTTTTCGCTTTCATAGCGGGCCTTGAGCACGGGGTGCTTCGGGCTGAAGAGAACGCAGCAGTCCTCATACGGCAGGATCGAAAGCTCGAAGCTGCCTATCTCCCTAGCGGTCCGGACGGTATCTTCCTTGTCCGTGCCGGCCAGGGGGCGGAGGATGGCGAAGTCTGAATAGGAGCCGGTGAAGCGCATGTTCTCGGCGGTCTGGCTCGCCACCTGGCCGAGGCTCTCGCCGCTGACGACGCAATTGAGGCCCCGTTTCTTTGCGACCATATCCGCGGCCATCACCATGCAGGCCCGGAGATAGAGGGTGGCCCTATCTTCGGGCGCGTCCTTGCGTATCTTCAGCTGCAGCTCCGTGAAGGAGGCCGTATGCATGGTCATGCCGCCCTGGAACGAGGCGAGGACGACGGCCAGGTCGCGTACCTTGTTCCACGCCTCCTGCGACGTATAGGGGTACGAGTGGAAATAGAGCGACTCCAGTGCTAGGCCGCGGCTGATCATCCTGTAACCGGCTACCGGGCTATCGATACCGCCTGAGAGCATGAGGAGCCCGGTGCCGCCCGAGCCCACGGGCAGGCCGCGGACGCCCTTCTGACCGTCGGTATAGACGTAGGCTTGCTCCCGTATCTCGACGTAGAGCAGGGCCTCGGGCGCGTGCACGTCGACGCGGAGCTCGGGCAAGGCTTCGAGCACGGCCCCGCCGAGCTCCCGGGCTATATCGTATGAGCCCAAGGGGAAGGATTTATCCGAACGCCTGGCTTCGACCTTGAAGCTCTTCGCGCCGGCCGAGGCCTTCTCGCGCATGAGCTCTATCGCCAGCTGACGAACGGTCGCCATGTCCTTGGCGCAGCGCCGGGCCTTGGCCCAGCCGTTCACGCCTGGCGTCCGCGATAGGGCGAACTCGGCGTATTCATCGAATTCGGCCGGCACGGAGAGGTAATACCGGGCTTCCTTCGCCTCGAGCGTACTCGGTATGCCGCGGAGGCGCCGCTTGATATCGCGCTTGAGCCGGGCGACGAATTCGGCTTGGTTGCCGTCCTTGAGGTTAATCTCGCCTATCTTAATCAGGTACAGTGAGTCCATCGCCGGTCCTTATCGCGCGGGTCCGTAGCGGCCGTAGAGCTCCGCCGCCCGTTCGAGGAAGAAATCGATTTCAGCCGCGTTCGTGGCGCGGCCGGTAGATACGCGTATGGCCGCGAAGGAGTCGGCCGCCGATACGCCCATGGCGGCCAGGACGCGGCGCTCCTTGGCGCCGTGGGAGCAGGCCGAGCCGGTAGAGACGGCCACGCCGAGGTCGCCCAAGGCGCGTTCCATCGTCTCGCCGCCGAGGCCCGGGAAGGCTATGCTCACGATGAAGGGGCTGTAATCGGCGCCGTCGGGCCGGCGGCCCCGGGGGATGACGGTCGCGCCGGGTATGCGAGCGAGCCCCTCGACGAGCCGGCGCTCGAGTTCGATCGCGGCGGCGCGCGCTTCATCTAATCCCGCTACGGCGCGGTCGGCCGCCCTGGCGAAGGCCCAGGCCCCCGCCAGGTTATGCGTACCCGCACGTATCCCGCGCTCTTGGCCGCCGCCGCAGGCCAGGGGTTCGATGGGACGCTTAAGCCAGAGCGCGCCTATGCCGCGGGGGCCGCCGAGCTTGTGGGCGCTGAAGCCGGCGGCGTCCAGGCCGAGCTCGCCGGGCTTGAAGGCGATCTTGCCAAGGGCTTGGACCGCGTCGCTGTAGAATAGCGGCGGCCTACGGGCGCCCGAGGCGGCGGCGGCCGCGCGCGCCGCCTCGCCTATGGCCTTCAACGGCTGAATCGCGCCTGTTTCATTGTTGACCGCCATGACCGTCACTATGGCGGTGTCGGCGTCCACGAGGGCCGCCACGCCCTCGGGACGTACGATGCCGTCGGGCCCCGGCTTGGCCAGGCGCGGCTCGACGCCTAGGCGGGCGAGCTGCATGGCCTGAGCGTAGACGGCGCTATGCTCGACGGCGCTTAAGACGATATTGAAGGCCTTGCCGGACGGCGGCCGACGGTTGAGCGCGGAGAGGAGTATGATCGCGTCCGATTCCGAGCCGCCGGAAGTAAAGACGATCTCTTCGGCCGCGGCGCCGATGGCCCCGGCGAAGAGCGCCCGGGCCTCCTCGAGGCTGGCCGCGGCGGCCTTCCCGGCCGGGTGCCCGCTCGAGGTGTTGGCGTAGCGCTCGAGAGCCAGGTCGACGGAGGCTCGCAGTATATCTTCATACGGGGGGGCGCTGGCGGCCCAATCAAGGTAGCAGGTATTCATGCGGGCGCATGATACCCCGGCTCGGGGAGCGACCGCAAGCTATCGGGCCGCCGCCGAGCCGCCCTATCGGCGAGCTCGGCGGCCCGAACGCCGCATAGAGGCTAAGAAAACCGCCTGTCGGGGATGCCGCCCGCTTGCCCGCCGGAGGCGGCGAAGCCGGGGCTGAAGTACAGGGCGCAGAAGCAGTGGCCGTACTCGTCGACGTCGGCGTGCGCGACCTTGCAGGGGCAGATCACCTCGGCGTCGGCCTCGCGAGAGCCGTCGCTATCGCGGCAGGGGCAGAGGTAATAGCCGTAGCGGTTCCAGTTAGTCGTGAGCCCTTCAATCAGGGCCGCCGTGAACTCGGCGTCGGGATTGAGGGCCCAGCCTTGCTTCGCGGCGACCATCTCGGCGAAGCGTCGCGTATCGGCGATCGATTTCTCCGACATGGCCTAGAGCCCCAGGGTCTTCTTCCAATCGGCTTCGATGAAGCCGACCAGGTAGTCGCTTTCGCCGACCGTGACGAAGGGGAAGGCCACGTCGGATTTATACTTCTCCTTGAGCTCTTTCTTGACCTCGTTCTTGGTCTCGAGGGATATCTTATCCAGGTAGATGAAGCGATAAGAAAAGCCGTTGGCCTCGAGGTACGACATAGCGCGCTTGCAGAAGCCGCAGGTGGACAGCGCGTAGACGGTGACGGCGGGCTGGGCCTTAGCGCCGGCGACGGTCTCGAATTTCAGGGTTTCGATCATCCCGTTCATGCTCCTTTGCATAGCATACTAGCCGCAAAGCGCTCAGAATGCAAATTCATCCGTCAGCCAGCGGCGGGCGTAGGCCTCGGGATCGAACTTGCGCTTAAGCCCCGAGGCCGCCATCGCCCGGACCGTGCCGAAGACCGGACGCTCCGGCCACGGCCTATCGTGCAGGCCGAAGCACCAGCCGACGCCGGCCCAACCGTCGGGGTCCCGTCCGTCCAGGGCGTAGCGATCGTTCAGGTAGACCGCGGTCCGGAACGCCTCCCGCGGATCCCGGCTCCAGGCCAGGATCATCTTACCCCAGTACATGCGCATGTAGTTGTGCATGGTACCGGTGCGCATGAGCTGGCGTTGCGCCGCGTTCCAGTACCGATCATGGGTTTTAGCCGCCTCGAAGGCCTCCGGCCCATAGGCGTAGGCGCGTCGGTCCGCTGCATGGGCTAGGAGGCTGCGCCTCGACCATTCGGGGAGGCCCTCCCAGCGGTCGTAGTCATCCGGCCGGTACCATGCGTGGTTGCGGCAGAGCTCCCGCCGCACGACCAGCTGTTCGACGAAGGCCGCGGCACCGCCGCCGATCGCCGCCTCGCCGGCCGCGAGGGCGGCCCGGGCCGCCGCGACCGGCGAAAGCTGGCCGAAATGCAGGTAGGGCGAGAGCCCGGAGGCGCCGTCACGGTTCGGATCGTTCCTCGCCTCGTCATAAGCTGAAAGCCGATTGCTTACGAAGGCTTTTAGCGCGGCCGCGGCGGCGGCCGGCCCGCTCGGCGGATATGCCGCGGGGTAGGGGCCGTGGGCGTCCAAGAACGCGTCGTCGCCGCCGACGAGACCTTGAAGGCCGTCATGCAGCTCGCGCGAGGCGGGGACGCGAGGGCGGGGAACGGGCAGGGGGGCGGCTGCCGCGTACTGGCCTATCGCCCCGGCTATCTTCATCCTGAAGGTCCGCGCCGACCATTCCTGCTTAGGCGAGGCTATCCTCGTCGGAATGAGCGATTCGCCGTCGACCTCGACGCAGGCGACGGGCAGGGCGGCGGCGAGGGCTTCCCTCCGCGATCGCGCCCAGCGCGAGGGCGAGAAGTCCATGACGAGGGCCGCCGCCTGCGCCGCCGCCCGCGCGACGAGCTCCCGCGGCTCGCCGCGCGCGACGGCGAAGGCTATGCCCGCCTTTCCTAGCTCGGCGGCCGTCTGGCGAAGCCCGGCGAGCATCCAAGCGTAGTGGGCTCGACCGGCGTCGGGGTAGTCGGCCAGGACGAAGAGGATGGCCAGGGGGAGGCCGAGGCCGTCGGCCAGAGCCGACGCATATGAGAGGGCGGGGTTGTCGCGCGGCCGCTGGGCCGCCTGCATCCAGTAGAGTACGTAGCGGCCGTCGGGGCGCGCCGCCCGTCCGTTAAGCTCGTATACCC
>CALKWG010000357.1 GCA_938004315.1 uncultured Spirochaetaceae bacterium | reverse complement strand
CGGCCCGCTTCGCCGACTTAGGCTTGCCTTGGGAGTCCTTCTTCGCCTCCGGGCTCGAGCATTTCGGCGCCATGAACATGCTCAAGGGCGGCCTAACGAGCGCCGATCGCCTTACCACCGTCTCGCCGACCTACGCGCGCGAGATACAGGGCGCCGAGCAGGGCTGCGGCCTCGACGGCCTCCTACGCTCGAGGAGCGCCGATTTGGTGGGCATCTTAAACGGGGTCGACCTAGGGGACTGGGACCCGAAGGACGACGCGCTCATACCGGCCCGTTACGGCGTCGGCGATATGGGCGGCAAGGCGACCTGCAAGGCCGCCCTTCAAAAGGCCTTCGGCCTCAAGGAGGATCCGGCCGTCCCGCTTATCGGCATGGTGTCGCGCCTGGCCGACCAGAAGGGCATAGCGGAGCTCTTCGGCCGCGATTACGGCGCCGCCGGCCCGCTTTGCCGCGACATCGCCCTGCAGTTCGCCGTCCTGGGCTCGGGCGAGGCCTGGTGCGAGGATGAGCTTAGGCGGCTGTCGGCGGAGCTACCTAATTTCAAGGCGCGCGTCGGTTACTCCGAGGCGATCGCGCACCTTATAGAGGCGGGAGCCGACTTCTTCATGATGCCCAGCCGTTACGAACCCTGCGGCTTGAATCAGATGTATTCGCTCCGCTACGGGACCCTACCTATCGTACGCCGGACGGGCGGCTTGGCCGATACCGTCTCCAACTACGATCAGGAACGCGGCGGCGGCACGGGCTTCATGTTCGATAACTTGACGCCTCGGGCTATTTACGACACGGTGGGCTGGGCCGTCTGGGCCTGGTATAACCGCCCGGAGCATATCAAGGCCATGCGCGACCGGGCCATGCGCCAGGAGTTCTCCTGGGACTCCTCGGCGCGCGAGTACCTAGCCCTGTATGCCGGGGCCGCGTCCGGGCGATAAGGAAGGCGCACTCGGGGAGCTAACCCGGGGGCGGCCGCGGCTATAGCCGCGCGGACGTCCTCGCGAAGATCGTTGATAAGGAGCATGCGTTATGGGCGCTGAACCCAAGGTGTACGAGTATAAAAAAGAGGCGGTTCGGGAGGCCATCGTCGGGGCGCTCAAGAAGAGGCGCGGCGAGGCGACCGTAGCCGACCTGGTCGCCTTTACGGGCCTACCGAGCCATCAGGTCGAGGCGGAACTCCCCGCGGTGGCCGACGAGTACTCGGGCCGGCTGAAGGTCACCGAATCGGGCGACATCCTTTATTCGTTCCCGCGCGGCTTTACGAGCCGCTATCGGGGCTTCGGCCCGTTCGCGCGCCGCGCCTTCAAGGCGCTCCAGAAGGGCGTCGCTGCCGCGGCGGCCTTCCTGTTCAAAGCTTGGATCATGGTCATGCTCGTGGGCTACTTCGCCCTCTTCGTCGCCCTCATCCTCGTCGCCTTGGCCGCCTCAGTGGCCGCCAGCGCCAGCGACCGCAACGGCAAGTCCAGGAGCCGATCGGGCGGCGGACTCGCCCTTACCGGACGCCTTATCGACCTCTTCGTGCGCATCTGGTTCTACAACGAGATCTTCAAGGGCCCCGGTCAGCGACGCTACGAATACGATCGCCGCGCCCGCGCCAAGGAGAACCGCCGGCCCCTGCACAAGGCGATCTTCTCCTTCGTCTTCGGCGAGCCGGACCCCAACGCCGGCCACGACGCGCTCGAGAAGCGGGCCTTCGTCGCGCTCGCCAGGCGCAAGAAGGGCATCGTGCTCCTCGAGGACTTCATGGGCCTGACCGGCCTGTCCCCCGCGGAGGCCGATGTGGCGATCAACCGCTACCTCTATGAGTTCGGCGGCAGCCCCGAGGTCAGCGAGGCCGGCACCGTGTACTACCGCTTCCCGAGCCTCCTACGGCGCGCGCGCGCCGACGAGGCGGGCGCCGACGAATCGCCTTTCAAGCGCCTGCGGCCCTTCTCGGCGAACGACAAGATGGCCAACGCCTGGTACGCGGGCATCAACGGCTTTAACCTTATCCTCGGCGGGTACTTCCTGTACTTCGCCTTCGCCCACGGCTTCATAAGCGGCCAGGCCGCCTCCGGCGCCGGCTACCTCTATTACGTCACCCTGCGCCTGCTCTATGAGTTCATGGGGCCGGCGTCCCTGAACGCCGTCGCCCTAGGCCTGGGCGTCGTGCCCTTGGCTTTCTCCGCCCTCTTCTGGCTCGTGCCGCTCGTCCGGGCGGCGCGCCTTAATAAGGAGAACGAGGCCATCAAGGCGGGTAACCTCAGGCGCGTCGCCTACGCCCAGGCCTTGGCCCGGCCCGCGGCCGCCGCGGCCCCCGATCCGGCCGCCTTGCCCGAGGCGGCGCGGCCGGCGTCGGGCCGCAAGGCCGCCGAGAGGGCCATCGAGGAGCTGGCCGCCTACGAGGGCGGCGACCCGACGCCCTCCGGCGCCTGGGCCCTGCCGGCCTTGGAACGCAAGCTCAAGGACGTCGATGAGCTCCGCGCCAAGGTGCGGCCTGAGGACTACACGCTCGGCTCCGTAGCCTTCGACACGGACGCCCCCGGCGATTCATGAGCCGCGCAGGCGGCGTGGCCCTGGCTTTAGTCTCGGCCGCCTCGTTCTCGACCCTGGGGCTCTTCGCCAAGCTCATCTACCGTGCCGGCTTCTCCGTCGAGCAGACCCTGGCCTGGCGCTTCACGGTCGCCGCGCTGGCGCTCTGGATATACCAGCTGGCCCGCGGCGGCTATCGCCGGCCGTGGCGGGAGTATCGCGCCGCCTTGCTCCTGGGGGCCTTGGGCTTCAGCCCGCAGGCCGGCCTCTACTTCATGGCGGTGCGTTACCTGGACCCGGGGCTCGCGGGGCTCCTTCTCTACCTGTACCCCGCCTTCGTCGTGGCCTTCTCGGCTATCTTCCTCGCCAAGCGCCCGCGGAAAGCCCAAATCGTCGCCCTCGTCCTGTCGCTTTTCGGCTGCGTGCTGACGCTCTGGACCACCGGCGACTATCCCCTGATCGGCTATGTCTACGGCGTAGCGGTGGCGATTAGCTACGCGGCCTATCTGACCGGCGGCGAGAAGGTACTTCAAGGGCTCGACCCCGCCTTCGCTACGACCGTGGTCATGAGTTCGGCGGCCGCTATCTATTGGTCGCTGACCCTGGCCCGCGGCAGCTTCATGTTGCCCGTCGACCTCGCGTCGACCGTCGGTCTACTGGGCGTGGGGCTCGCGGCCACCGTCGTGCCCGTCATCTTCCTGTTCTCGGCGATGCGCGTCATCGGGGCGAGCGATACCTCGCTCATCTCTACCGTCGAGCCGCTCATTACCATCGGGTTATCGTCCTGGCTCCTAGGCGAGCGCCTGACGCCCCTGCAATGGGCCGGCGGCGCGTTCATACTCGCCGCGGTAGGGGTGCTCAACGTGCCGCGGGGCCTGCGGCTCGGTCCGAGGAAGCCTTAGGCGCCGAAGCCGGCCTCGGCCAAGGCGGCGGCCCAGGCGGGCCCGGCTAAGCCGGCCTCAAGCGCCGAAGCCGGCTTCGGCCAAAGCCGCGGCCAGGCGCTTCAACTCCCCGTCGTCGAAATCCGCCGGTACGGCGGCCGGCTCATCCCAGCGCGGGGCGACCAGGGCGCCGCCGGCCAAGGCCGCCTCGAAAAAGCGGCGGTAGGCGCCCTCGTCGCAGCGGGCCAGGAGATAGGGGCCGCGCCGCTCGAAGTATCCCGCCATGCGCTTGTCGAAGAGCCGCCAATGCGGCTCGCCATAGTCGCGCTCCGGGGCTCTGGCCAGGCTGTCCAAGGCCCGGGCGGCCGCGTAGCAGCGCATGCCCGGAACGAGCTCCCCGGCCTCGGAGCCGAAGGCGGCCTCGTCGGCTGCCATGAGCGCCGCCGGGGAAAGCGCCCTAGCCAGGGGCAATCGTACCATGGCCAGCGCGCAGGCGTCGTAGGCCTCCGCCGGGACGAAGGGGCGGGCCAGCATGAAGCCGGCCCGGCTAGTCGAGGCCGGCCCGGGCGAGCCCGGGGCGCGCCCCGCCGGGTCGACGGGACGCGCCGCGGCGTCGCCTAGGATACGGCCGGCCGCGGCCAGGGCTCCCGCCTCGTCGGCGTAGAGCCTGACGGCGCCGAAGCGAGGCCAGGCGCGGAGGAGCGCCTTGGCGAGGCGGGCGTCGTAGAGCCCCGGATAGGGATGCACGAGGCCCTTGTCTACGGCGTTGGCCGCGTAGCCGCGCGCCGGGCGCTCGGCCTCGCCCATGACGCCGCGGCCGCCGTCCATCCAGAGGTCCAGGTAACGTCGGCCGTCTGCCGCGTAGAGGCGGTTACCCCGCGTACGCCGGATAGGCGGCAAAAGCCGCAAGAGCTCGTCCATGGCGTTAATCCTTTATAATCTCGAGCTTTTTCGTGTACTTGGGGAAGAACTGAAGGCTGCTGCCGGTCTCGAAACGCACGGTCACCACGACGCCCGCCTCCGCCGCCGGGGCGACGCGGGCGACGCGGCCGTAGCCGTGGTCGTCGTGGTAGACGCCGACCCCCGGCCGCCACTGGGCGTAGGCCGCCGCCGCTCCCAGGTCCGCCTTTCCACCGAACTGCTCGAGCATGCCCTTGGGTACCTCGCCGAGGAAGCGCGAGGGCGGATACTCCATCCAGCGGCCCCGGTAGAGCCGCCTCTTGCAGTAGCTCAGGTGGAGCTCGTCCTTGGCCCGGGTCGCGGCGACGTAGAACAGGCGGCGCTGCTCCTCGAGCTCGTCGCCCTCGTCGTCGTCGCGGGGGAAGAGGCCCTGCTCCATGCCGGTCACCACGACCACGGGGAACTCGAGGCCCTTGGTGTTATGCATGGTGATGAGCGTCACCGCGTCGAGCGAGGGGTCGCCCGACGAGAGGGCCCGGTCGAGCTCCACCGCCTCAAGGAAGGCCGTAAGGCCCGCCCGGGTCGAGGGGTAGTCGCCGGCGGCGTTCACCAGCTCCTCGAGATTGGCGACCTTCTGGCTGCCGGCTATCTCGTCCTGCTCGCGGTGGTAGGCTAGGAGCCCCGAGGCTTCGATCGCCCATTCGACCGTCCGCGCCAGGGATTCGGCGGCGGGTAGCCCGTCGCGCCCGCCCGGCGCCGTATCCGCCCCGCCGGCGAGCGCGTCGTACTCGCTCGCCTCCGAGCTCCCGAGCCTGGCGGCGACGCCGCGCATGAGGCCGACGAACTCGGATAGGCCGGCGCGCGAGCGGGCGGCCTTGGGCCGCGCGGCCGCGGCCGCCTGGACGAGGTCGCCGTAGGTCAAGCCGAGCTCGCCGCCGTCGGCATCCTCCGGCTCGGCGGCTACAGCGGCCCGCGTCGCCGCGGCCGGGGCGTCCCGGTCGCCCGGCGCCTCCGAGCCCGCCGGGGCGGGCCGGTTCCACGGCGCGTTATCGAAGGATAGCGGCGCGGGCGGCTCGTAGCCCGAGCCCCGGTAGGCCTCGTCGACGATCGCGGCGACCGTCGCCTCGCCTATGCCCCGCGACGGCTTATTGACGACGCGCCTGAAGGCTATCTCGTCCTTCGGATTCGACGCCAGGGCCAGGAGCGCCAGGCCGTCCTTAACCTCCTCGCGCTCGTAGAAGCGCAGCGCGCCGACCAGGCGATAGGGCACCCCGGCGGCCGGTAGGGCCCGCTCGAAGGCCAAGGATTGGGCGTTGGTCCGGTAGAGGATCGCGACGTCGGAGAAGGATCCGCCGCGCTTCAGGTGCGCGTCGATCACGCGTACGCAGTACGAGCACTCCTCGTCCTGGTCGGCCAGGACCGCCAAGGTCGGCTTCTTGCCGCCCTTGCGCACCGCCTTCAGGGCCTTGCCCATGCGGCCTTCGTTCTTCTCGACCACCGCGCCGGCCAGGTCCAGGATGCACTGGTAGGAGCGGTAGTTCCGCTCGAGCTTGACCACCTCCGTATCGGGGAAGCTCTCGGGGAAGGAGAGGATGTTCTTAAGCTCGGCGCCGCGGAAGCGGTAGATGCTCTGGTCGTCGTCGCCCACCACGCAGACGTAGGCTCCCGGGCCGGCCATGGCCTTCAGGAGCTCGAACTGCGAGACGTTGGAGTCCTGGTACTCGTCGACCAGGATCACCCGCGTGCGCTGATGGAAGCGCTCCCTGATGGCCGCGTCTCCCTTGAGGAGCTTGGCCGGCATGGTGATGAGGTCGCCGAAGTCGACGTTGCCCGTAGCCCGGAGCCGGCGCTCGTACTCGGCGAAGGAGCGTCGGAATTCGCGGACCCCTTTAAAGGCCCGGTCCAGCTCCGGCGAGTCGGGCTCGTAGCCGTAGTCCTTGGCGCGCGCGATGGCCGAGGCCAGGCGCCGCGCCTCGGGGGCGCTCAGGGTCGGCAGCGCGGCCTTGACCAGGGACGCCGAGTCGTCGTCGTCGTAGATCGTAAAATCGCGGCTTAAGCCGGCGGCCTCGGCGTTGCGGCGCAGGAACCAGGCGCCGAATGAGTGGAAGGTGCGCAGGGTCGAACGGGCGCAGGACGGCTCGATGGCGCAGGCGCGCTCGCGCATCTCGGCGGCCGCCTTGTTCGTGAAGGTGACGGCCAGTATGGACTCGGGCGCGTAGCCGCGCTCGCATATTAGATAGGCTATCTTCGTCGTGATGACCCGGGTCTTACCCGATCCGGCGCCGGCGAGGATGAGCAGGTTGCCCCGCTCATGGCGCACCGCGGCCAGCTGCTCGGGATTGAGGCCCGCTAGGTACTCGGGGAGGGGGCCGGCCTCAGCCGACACGGGGGACGGCCTCCAAGTCCATGCCGCGGGCGGCTACGATCCTGGCGCCGACGACTTGGCCGGGCTTAAGGCCCTCGCCCACGAGGACCACGGCGCCGTCCACCTCGGGGGCGTTCATGGGGCCGCGGGCTATGGCTAAGTCCTCGCCCTCGATGCGCTCCTCGACGAGGAGGTCGAACTCGCGCCCGACCCAACGGGCCACGGCCGCCTCGCTGATCGGCCGTTGGGCCTCTTCGATCGCCAGCTTGCGGGCGACGGCCGTCTTCTTGGCCACGCGGCCCTTCATGGCGTAGGCCGGCGTGTCCTCCTCGCGGCTGTAGGCGAAGGCGCCTAGCCAGTCCAGGCGCGCCTCGTCCTGGAAGGCGCGGAGCGCGGCGAAGTCGTCCTCGGTCTCGCCGGGGAAGCCCACGAGGAAGGTGGAGCGCACGACGGCGTCGGGCAGGGAGGCGCGGATCTCCGAAAGCAGGCGGAGGTAGGCCTCGGCGTCGCCCGAGCGGTTCATGGCTTTGAGGACCGGGGCCGAGGCGTGCTGGAAGGGCAGGTCGAAGTACGGGGCGATGCGCGGGTCGGCGGCCACCGCATCGAGGAGCCCGGCGGGGAAACGGTCGGGGTGGATATAGAGCATGCGGAGCCTGAAGTCCCCCGAGACGCTCGAGATGCTCTTGATGAGCTCGGGTAGGAGCGGGCGGCCCGCCCGGTCGAGGCCGTACGAACCCAGGTCTTGGCCGATCAGGCAGACTTCGTAAGCCCCGCCCCTCACCAGCTCCTGGAATTCGGCCGCCGCGTCGTCCGGGTCACGGCTGGAGATCCCGCCGCGTATGAGCGGGATGGCGCAGAACGAGCAGCGGTTGGAGCAGCCCTCGGCTATCTTCAAGTAAGCTAGGCCCGGGAAACCCATAAGTCGCCCGCGCCGCTCGGGCGCGTACGGCCGCAGCGAGGGCGCCACGGCTTGGCGACGCCCTTCGAGGGCCGCCAGCGCGGCCTGCCCGACGAGCGACAGGTCGCCGTTCCCGAAGACGCCGTCGGCCTCGGCCAGCTCGGCGCCCAGGGCGTCGGCGTAGCGTTGGGCCAGGCAGCCGGCCAAGAGTATGCGCTTGGCCGGATAGGCCTCGCGCAGCGCCATCACCGCTTCCAGGGACTCCTTCTTGGCGTCCTCCACGAAGCCGCAGGAGTTGACGATGAGGAGCTCGGCCTCGTCGGCGCTCCGCGCCTCGGCCCAGCCGTCGCGGCCTAGGCGCGCGGCCATCTCCTCGGCGTCAACCTGGTTCTTGGCGCAGCCGTGGTTATCGATATAGAACGTCCTCATGGGAGGGCCTCCGTGGGGGACGGCGGGGCCGTCGGGTCTGCGCCGGCGGCCGGCTACTGCACGTCGAAGAGCGAGAGGCTCCATGAGCCGTCCTCGCCCTGGGACCAGCGCAGCGTTTTAACGACGACTTCTCCCGGCGAGCCGAGATCCAGGTCGACACTCTGGCCGCCGGAAGCCTGTATCGTCAGCTTGACGGCGGCGGCGTTCGATGACCAGATCTTGGCGGTGTTATTGGCCGTGGCCGTGATCTGGTCGCCGCGGTGATAATAGGCCTCGACGCGCTCGCCGCGGTCTATCTCGTGCCTGAACATGGCGTAGTTCCTGAAGGTAATGTTGAGCACGAAGGGGTGGGGGCTTCGCCTCCCCGAGAAGACGACGAGCTGCTGGGTGCTCGGGCGTTCGGGCAGGGCGGAGGCCGGGGTCGAAGGGGCGGCCGCCTGGCCCGCGGGCGCTTCATCCGCCGGGGCGGCCGCGAGGTTTAGGCCCTCCGCGGCGCGCAGCCGCATGAGGGCGCCCTTGTTCGGCTGTCCCTTCTGGAAGTCGGCTATGAAAATGAAGAGTTCGGGCCTGTTGTCGCCGTCTAAATCGACCGAGCCCTCTTCGCCGAGCATGAAGCGGGCTACGCCGGAGGGCGTCGCCACGGCTACGCGGTCGCGGATCTCGTTTATGGCCAGGACGTGGCGGCGGCCGGCGTGGTTGACGACGACGCTATCGCCCTCGTAGAGGCGGCGCTCGAAGCTCGCCTCGGCCAGGACGTATTCGGTCGGGGCCGGCCTGGTCGCCGAGGGCTCGTCGGCCGACGGCGCCCGCGCCGGGCGGCCTAAGATCAAGAAGACGCCCGCGGCCGTCGCCAGCACGGCCGCGGCTACGATGAACGGCCACAGCGGAGGCCTATTCGGCCTGATCAGCTCTTGGATGGGGACGGGCTGCTCCTGTATGCGTATGCCCCTGAAGCTCTGCACCATGGCATGAGAGTCCAGGCCTAGGTGCTCGGCGTAGTTACGGAGGAAGCCGATGATGTAGGGGTCGCCGGGGAAGACCGAGAAGTCCTCCGCCTCTATCGCCGCGATGAAGCGCTTGGCGATGTTCGTCTCGGCGGCTACCTGATCGACGCTCAGGCCCTTCGCCTCGCGCGCGGCCCTGAATTGATCCCCGATTGAAGCCATCGTTCGCCCGCCTTTTAATTATCCGTGCTGAATAGGAAGTTATTATAGGTGTTCGCCGAGGCCGGCGAATCATAGATGAAGCGCGTATCGGGAATGTTCTGGTTGAGCTTGAAATTCGTGAAGGTATAGGTGATCGCGTCCCCGGCCAGGGTCACCCCCTCCATACGCCGTATAAGGAGCTCGTCGGGTACGACCGAGAGCGTGATGGTCCTGAAGCCCTCGGCTACGGTGCGGCGGGAGAGGAGGAGCTTGATCACGGGCTCGGGCTCGGTCGCCGAGAGCGGCACCGGATCGGGTCCGGAGAGATAGGCCACGGTGTAGTTGCGGCCGAGCATGCGCAGGCCTTCGCCGCTGGCGGCGGCGGCCGACCCGGTCACCGAGGTCTGCTGGCTCAGCGTCGCCCGCAGCTCCGGAACGTAGACTACGAGCGTCTGGCCGTTGTACGAGATCACCTGGCCCGCGGGCTGAGAGAAGTCCATGCGCATCAGGGTAGGTGCCTTGAAGATCACCGTGGCCTGCATCGTCTGCCGGGAGGCGTCCACGCGCACCTGGGCTTCGTAGTCCTTGATCTCCGCGTAGCGGGCGGAGAGGCGGGCGAAGAACTGATCGGCCGTCAATATGCCTTGGGCGCTTACGGCGCCGGCCGCCGCGACGAGGGCTGAAAGTAGAAGGGAATATCGTAATTTCATCTGCTATAACCTACCGTAGGGAAGCTGCGGGGATACCCCGGTCGATAGTACCCGCTAGCCTCAAAAATGGCAAGCCGAAGCGGGCCGTCCCTTGCCGCGAGGGGCTAGGGACGGGGGGACATGAAGGAGCGGGCGACGAAGCGAAGCCGGTCGTCATCAAGCTTGAGCCGCTCGCCGCAGCGGGGGCAGCGGAGCCTCCCCTCGGTCAAGGTGTGCTTGGCGCAGCCGATGCAGAAGACGGCGCCGCAGCTCGGGCAGGAGCCGGCGGGGCTCTCGTCGGGCGGTTCGCCGCGCAACGCGCTCTTGGGGACCGGCGGCAGGGGCCGCGGGCAGCTCCATTCGCGTCCGCACCCGTCGCATGACATGGTCTCGCGGGACGCGGCCTCTATCTGGGCGATCATAGCGTCGCGCTCCGGGGCCGCGGGGAGCGCTTCCGCGGTCGCGCGGGCCTCCGCGTAGCGGCCGCGGGCCTTGAGCGAACGGGCTAGGCGCAGGGTCAAGGCCCGGTCGCCGGGAGCCCGTTCCAAGGCCGCGCGATACGCCAGCTCCCCGCGCACGTAGTCGCCGAGCTCGATCGCCACGTCGCCCATGAGCATGGTCGCCCTCGGATCGGCGGGGGAGAGCTCCAGGGCCTTGCGCAGCGCGCCTTCCGCCTCGGCAAGCTCGCCGGCCTCGATCAGGGCCGCCGCGCGATTACCCAGGTAGGCAGCCTGCGCCTCGGGGCTCCCGCGACGCCCGGCGGAGAGGGCCGCGGCGCGCCCGTAGGCCTCCGCCGCCTCGGCGAGCCGTCCGCAGGCGGCCAGCGCGTTCCCCAGCTGGTTAGCCGCCTCAGGCCGGGCCTCGGCGGCGCCTCGTAGGAGCTCGGCCGCATCGGCGGCCCGGCCTCGCCTCATCATGGCCTCGGCCAGGTTCACGAGCGGCTCGGGCTCATCGACGATCGCGGCGGCCGCCCGCCTAAAATAGCCTTCGGCCGCCTCGTCGTCGCGGCCGAGCTCGGCGAGGCCGGCCAGGTTGAGTATCCAACCGTCCTCGGGCGCCAGGGCCAAGGCGGCGTCGAGCTCGCTCCTATACTCGGCGTCCCCGATTAGATACAGGGCTTCGGCGAGGCGGAAGCGGTAAACGGCCGTCTCGGGCTCGGCGGCGGCGGCCGTTCGGTACAGCGCCAGGGCGCCGTCCGCGTCGCCCCGCGCGGCCTTCATGCGGCCGTAAAGATAGGCGCAGGGCGCGTCCAAGGCCTTTTTCTTAGCCAGCTTGGCGAAGGCGGCCTCCGCCTCCTTGAGCTCGCCGCGGCCGTAGGCTATGCGCGCGTCCAGCGAATCCAAGGCGCGCGCGTCGTAGCGCAGCTCCCGAAGGCGCATGGAGCATATCGACGCGTCGTCCCAGCCTCCCGCCGTGAAGAAGCCCCGGGCGGCGGCCAGCCAGGCCGCGGCGGCCTCGGCCTTCCTGCCCTCGCGTTCGAGCGCGCGGGCTTCGTTCTTGCGATACAGGGGCGTCGAAGGGTCGGCCTCGGCCGCGCGGGCGTAGGCTACGGCGGCCTCGCCCCAAGCGCCCAGGTTATAATGCGCGTGGCCCAGGAGATTTCGGAGCATGGGATCGGCCGGCTCGCCCTCGGCGACGAGTCCGTCGCGGAGCTCGGCGAAGCGGCCGGCCAGGTAGAGCGCGTTGAAGCGCTCGCGCCTCGCTTCAGCGCGCGCGGGCTCGAGCTCAAGGCAGCGATCCAGCTCGGCGAGCGCGTCGTCCAGGAGCCCCAGGCCGATCGAGCACCTAGCCTTGGCCAGGAAATCCTCGGCGCGCGCGTGGCTTCCCTCCGCTATGGCCTTGAATTGCACGGCCGCCGGCAGGTAGAAGCCCTCGGCGTAGAGCGCTTCGCCGAGACGCCGGCGTTGGTCGGGGTCCTTGCGGAGGGCGCGGCCTAGGCGGGCGTACTCGAGCTCGACTTCCACGGGCCTCGAGTCGACGCTCAGGAGGCGGAGCGTAGCCGACGCGCCGCCCGACTCGCCGCTCCGGGCGGCGAAGCCGAGGCGCCCCTCGGCCAAGGCGTCGTCGTCGATCTCGAAGGTCCAGCGGCCGTTGGCCAGCGCGATGAAGCGCGATCCGCGCATCACGAGGTCGAGCACGATCTCCCGCTTACCGGCCAACCACGGGCAGGGCAGCCAGGGGACCAAGGCCCGCGGCTCGCCGTTGAACAGGAGATCCATGCGTACGGAGCCGTCGCGCGATACCGACAGGCAATAAAAGGATTGATCCGAGGCCATGCGCAGCACGAGCCCGGCGGCCCCGGCTTCGGGAAGGCTAAAGCGGGCGCAGACGACGGCGTCGGCGAAGGTATACGCCTCGCTCTGCGACCAGGCGAAGAGCGAAGGCTTATGGAGTTCGAGGGCCAGGCCGCCGGCGGTCGAGCGAGCCTCGTAGCGTCCGTCCCCGCCGAGCTCGAAGCCGGCCGAGCCGGCGTCGGCGAGCTCGGGCTCCCAATGGAACTCGGCCAGGGAGCCGGGCGGCGGCGGCGGGGCGGGTTTCTCGAACAAGGAACGCAGGAGCCGTATCATCGAGCGCCTATACTATCCGCGCCGTGAAACTAGGGCAAGCGGCGTCGGCGTCGGTTGAAGCCCGCCCCGCCGCGCCGTATACTTGTGCCGGGGGGCGCTATGGACGTATCGCGCGCGCGCTTAGGGCTTGCTTGTTTCATCATGGCGCTCATCGGCAGCTGTTCGATGCCCGACGCCGGCCGGCCGGCTAGCCGGGGCCCGGCGACGCCGCTGGCGCCGGCCGAGTCGGCCCTGCCGCGGGCTACTTTAAGCGCCCGCGCCGTCTTCGTCGACGGCTTCGTGGAGCGGGGGCGCGGCGGCTCCTGGCTACCCCTTGAGATAGGCGACAGCATCGAGGCCGAGGACAGCGTCCGCACCGGCCCCGACGGCGTATGCGATATTCAGTTCGGGGCTAAGGCGACCCTGCGCGTCCAGCCTTCCACCCTCTACTTCATGAATGAAATAAGCCTCGGCGCCGAGTCCAGCCGCGTCGACGCCAGCCTCGCGATCGGCACTATCTTGAGCAAGGTGAACAAGCTCGCCGACAAAGACTCTTATATGATCAGGACCGAGACGAGCGTCGCGGGCGTCCGCGGTACCGACTTCTCCGTCAGCGCCGATTCGGTGCGCGGCACCACGGTCGCCGTCAGCAAGGGCGAAGTGGCCGTGTTGCCGGTGAGCCCGGCCGTCTTCAGGCTGCTCGATCAGGCCGCTAGCAACCCGGCCGCGGCGCTCGCGGTCGGCGCCATCGTCCAGGGCGCGGCCGTCGTGCGGGCCGATCAAAGCCTGACCGTGAGCGCCGAGGCCGCCGCCGAGGCCGCCGTCGTCCACGATCGGCTCGAGGCCTTCGTAGCGAGCCTGGACGCCGAGGCCGTGGCCGCCGTGGCCGCCGCCATCGAGCCGGCGGCCGCCATCCAAGCCGAGACCGCCCAAGCGGGGCCCGCCGCGCCTGCGTCTCCAGCTCCCGCGGCCTTCTTCGCCGGCGAGCCGCTCTTAGCCGCGGGCCTCAGCGCCTTCGAACGCCTCGGTTCGGCGCCTCTCGCCCCGTCAGCAACGCCGGGCGCCCCGGCCTCTCCCGTCTCTCCCGCCGCCGCGGAGGCCGTCTCGGCCATCCGCGCCAAGGCTGAGGAGGGCCTAGCGCGTCCAACGCCGACCGCCATACCAGAACGCTCGCCGCTCCGCGAAGGCCTCCGCGCCATCGAGGCTATGCCTGCTGCCAGCCCGGCGCCCGAGCCCTTGAGCCTCCTACCGGCCGCGCCGCTAGAGGAGGCCCCCGCCGCTCCGGCCGCTCCTCAGGCCGCCGCTCCGTCCCCGGCGGCCGCTCCGGCCCCGGCTCCGGCTCCGGCCGCTCCGGCGACGCCGCCGAGGCCGGCCGCGACGCCCGCCCCGAGCCCCGCCGTTCGCGCGACGCCGGCGCCCCAGGCGACTCCGGCCCCGCAGCCAGCGCCTAGGCCTACGCCGGCTCCGCAGCCCGCGGTCGCCGCGGCGCCGACGAAGCCTTCGGCCATCATAGCGAGCTCCCAAGCCCAGAAGGCCGCCGTCAGCGGCTCGGTCGTACGCGTCCCGGACGCGGGCGTCTTCGTCCTCACCGACCCTCGCGGCGGGCTGACCGGCGTTTCGCCCGAAGGCCTCGTGCTCTGGTCGCTCGAGACCGCCAATCGCGGCGCCGAGACCATGTCCGCCGTGCCGTTCAAAGGCGTCGCCTATTACAGCGGCTCGAACGAATTCCTGGCCGTCGACGCGCGGAGCGGCGAATTGCTCTTCAGGCGGCCGCTCGACGGCGAGCGAAGCCACGTCCTCGGCAATCGCGCGGCTCCCTTCGCCGATTTCATCGCCTTCCCGACGATGACGGGCGTGGAGCTCGTCGATCCCAGGACGGGCGAGCTTAAGCGAACCCTCCCCGTGCCAGGCGGGACCACGATGAGCCCGGCTAATTACAACGGCCTCGTAGCCATCGTCAACCAGCGCGGCGCCTTCATGCTCATCGACCCGGAGAGCGGCGAGCTCCGTGGCCAGATCCAGACCGGGGCCCAACAGCCCGTGGCCCTGGCGCCGCGGATCCTGGGCGACCGCGCCTGCTTCGCCGACCGCAAGGGGCTCCTCGTCATGGTCGATCTCTCGTCCATGTCGGTCGCCTGGGAGCGCCCCCTACCGGCCGGCGTGTTCAACGACCTGGAGTTCTCCGATGAGGCCGTCGTCGCCCTAAGCCGGGGCGCCGTGCAGGTCTTCAGCCCCGACGGCGCCGAGCTCATGAAGCCCATCCAGAACGTATCGGCTCCGCCGCTCCTCTCCCGCGGCGTGCTGTACTACGGCACGGCGGCTAGGGACTTCGTCGCCCTGCGCCTGGCCGACGGCAAGGAGCTGGGCCGGCTGAAGCTCGAGGCGCGCTTAAGCGCCCGCCCCTTGGCGCTCGAGGGCTTCATCTATCTGGGCTTGGCGGACGGGGGCTTCGTTAAGCTCGACCCGTCGCGCCTAGCCGACTAGCGGCCGGCGGCACGCGCGAAGGCAACCGATAAGCTATAGACGAAGCGAGGCCGCCCCGATGGGCGGCCTCGTCGTTCTAGCGCTCTTTCCGCGCGCTGCGGCTCAGCGCCCGGCGTAACGGCGCTGGCTTAGCGCGATTTCTCCAAGAGCAAGGTCTCGGTCGGACGGTCGCAGACCTCGGTCGGGCCGTAATACTGGATCGCGCCGGGGAAGCGGTAGGCGGTCTCCTTCGCCCAGGCAACGCGCGCCGCGGCGAAGGCCTTGAAGGGTTTGCCTTCGAGCTCGACCAAGGCCTTCTTGATGACCGGCTTATCCTTACCGTGGCGCCGCTCCATGTTCATCATCATGGTGAGGGGGATGCCGCCGGCCTGCCATTCGGCCGCGGGCTTCTCGAGGCCGCGGACCGAGGAGAGATAGCCGGTCAGGCCCGCCGCTATGAGCGCCCAGGCGTTGTAGCCCAAGGCGTAGCAGTAGTCGGCGTCGAAGTTAGACGGGAAGGCGCAGCGCCCCTCGTAGCCGAAGAAGTGGGCCTGGGAGCTGAAGTTTCCGGCGTAGCGGCCCTCCGCCTTGAGGGCGGCTAGGCGCTTCTCGACCATCGCGATGAGGAGCTTCTCCGTCTCGATGCGCGAGACCTGCACGTTGCCGTGGGGGTCGCGGTCCATGATGAGCTGTTTCTTGATATCGAGCGGTAGGCCGCGGTACAGGGCCGCGCCTTCGGGCTTGAGGCCGCGCTCGACGAAGGCGATGCGCGCCTCGTCGTCGGCTAGGGCCTTGAAGGCGGCCTCTTCATGGGCCAGGAAGTCGTTGAGCTCGCCTATCAGGGTCTTGAACTCGGGTATAAACTCGATGAGGCCTTCGGGAATGAGGACCACGCCGAAGTTCATGCCGGCGGCGGCGCGGGCGACGACGGAGGCGCAGATCTCCTCGGTCGCCTGGGCCAGGGTCAGGCCCTTGGCCTCGACCTCCTCGGAGATCAGGGCCACGTTCGGCCGGGTCTGCAGCGCGCATTCAAGGGCGATATGGCTGGCCGAGCGGCCCATGAGCTTGATGAAATGCCAGTATTTGCGGGCGCTGGCCGCGTCGCGTTCGATGTTGCCGATAAGCTCGGCGTAGGTCTTGGTGGCGGTGTCGAAGCCGAAGATCGGAAGAGCGCACGTCTGAACTCCAGTCACCGAATACGACCTCGTATGCCGTCTTCTGCTTGAA